>JAYRJH010000385.1:0-2782 GCA_041906415.1 Sphingomonas sp.
AAAGACCACGCCCATCGCGCCGGTGGCGATCACGCCCGCCCGTCCCTGATAGCGATGCGCGGCGGCGAACATGATGGCGGAGAGCAGGAAGCCGGCCAGCGCGCTTCCCGTCGCAAGCGTGACCAGCAATGACACGGCAAGGCGGAAGAACATCTCCTCCCCCACGCCCGCAACCAGTGAGAGGATGACGCCCCAGCCGAGGTCCGCGCGCGTCCGGGGCAACAGCCAGCCCAGTTCGCCGAACAACGGCCCGCGCCTTCCCCCGCGCCGCCATTGGACAAGAGCGAGGCTCCCGCCGATCGCGCTGCCGCCGGCAGCGCCCGCCAGCAGCAGCCAGCCGTCGCCCGCCGTCACCCAGCCGCCGATGCCGCATAGCGCGGCGAGCCGCGCGAAGCTTTCCGGCATTTCCCGAAGCGCCGGGGCTTCTCCCGCCAACCACAGGACGACGAGCGCGGGCAGCGCGAAGCCGCTCAATTGCCGCGCCACGACGGTGAGGTAAGCGCCTGCGCGCCCTCGCGCGAAACCCAGCTTCAGCCGATGCCGCGCCTGCCAGCTCGCCGCCAGCAGCGCGGCGAGCAGCAGCGCCGCCGTCACCTCACCGCTCGATGCGATGCTCGCCCTTCACCCAGCGCACCGTGCCGGACGAGGCGCGCATCACCACGCTCTCGGTGGTCATGCGATCGGCGCGGCGCTTCACGCCTTCCAGCAGCGATCCATCGGTCACGCCGGTCGCGGCGAAGATGCAATCGCCCTTGGCGAGATCGCGCAGGTCATATTGGCGATCGAGATCGGTGATGCCCCATTTGCGCGCGCGCGAGCGCTCATCGTCGTTGCGGAACAGCAGGCGGCCCCTGAACTGCCCACCGACGCAGCGCAGCGCGGCACAGGCCAACACCCCCTCCGGCGCGCCGCCCGATCCCATATAGACGTCGATCGTCGTGTCCGGATCGGTGGTGGCGATCACGCCAGCCACGTCGCCGTCGCCGATCAGTACCACGCCGCAGCCGATCCCGCGCAATTCCGCGATCAGTTTCTCGTGACGCGGGCGATCGAGCACGCAGACCATGATCTCGTGCGGGGAAACGCCCTTGGCGGCGGCGATCGCCTTGATGTTCTCGGTCGGCGACTTGTCGAGATCGAGGATGCCATCGGGATAGCCGGGGCCGATCGCCAGCTTGTCCATGTAGACGTCCGGCGCGTTGAGCAGCCCGCCCGCCTCCGCGATCGCCAGCACGGCGAGGCTGTTCGGGCCGGACTTGGCGCAGATCGTGGTGCCTTCCAGCGGATCGAGCGCGATGTCGATCCTGGGGCCGTTGCCGGTGCCGACCTTCTCGCCGATGTAGAGCATAGGGGCTTCGTCGCGCTCGCCTTCGCCGATCACGACGGTGCCTTCCATGTCCAGGCTGTTGAGCGCCTCGCGCATCGCCTCGACGGCGGCGGCGTCGGCGGCTTTCTCGTCCCCGCGCCCGACGAGCGTGGAGGCGGCGATCGCGGCGGCTTCCGTGACGCGCACCATTTCGAGCACGAGAACGCGGTCGAGAACCTGACTGGCCTTGGGCATCGAACTCCCCTTGCAACTTTTCATGCGCCGATAAGGGCGCGGCATGTCATTGTCGAGACAGTGTTTGGCTTCTCACAGCCGCATCTCGCGCTCCACGCCGATCGCGCGCAGGAACGCCGCATCGTGGCTCACCACCAGCAATGCCCCGTCGAACCCGGCCAGGGCCCGTTCCAGCACCTCGATCGAATCCAGATCGAGGTGATTGGTCGGCTCGTCGAGCAGCAGCAGCCACGGCGGCCGCTCCCCCGCGAGCGTGCAGGCGAGGCCGGCGCGCAGCCGTTCCCCGCCGGAGAGCACGCCTACCGGCTTCAGCGCGTCGCGATTGCGGAAGGCGAAGCGCGCGCAGGCGGCGTGCGCCGCCTGTTCGTCCAGCGCGGGATTGAGTCGCCGGAAATTGTCGAGGATGCTCTGCTCCGGATCGAGCAGCGAGACATGCTGGTCGAGCATCGCGATCCGCGTGGTCCGCCGCACCGTGCCGCCGTCGGGGGCCAGCGCGCCGGCCGCCAGACGAAGCAGCGTCGTCTTGCCGGCGCCGTTCGGCCCGGTGATCGCCACCCGCTCCGGTCCGCGCAGCGCGAGCGACCACGGCCCGAGCGCCCCGGCCGTCACCTCGCGCATCGCCAGCACCCCGGTATTGGCGGGCAGCCCCGTGGGAGGCAGCGCGATGGTGAGCGGGGTCAGCACCTCCATCTTCGAACGCGCCGCTTCAGCCTCGCCCGCGGCTTCGTCCACCAGCCGCTCGCTCAACCGTTGCCCGCGCCCCGCGCTATTCTCCGCGCGGCGCGCCATGCCGCCCGCCACGATGCGCGGCAGCGAGCCGCTCGCGCCATGGGCACGGCCTGCCTTGTCGCGCCGTTCCTGCCCTTCGCGCCGCGCCTGCGCATCGCGTCTGGCGGCATGGAGCCGGGCCTCGCTGCGATCGAGATCGGCCGCCGCCCGCGCCTGCTCCGCATCGCGCGCCGCGGCGAAGGCGCTCCAGCCGCCACCCACGATGCGGATGCCGACAGGCGTCAGTTCGACGATCCGGTCCATGGTTTCGAGCAGGTCGCGGTCATGGCTCGCCACCAGCACGCCGCCGCGCCAGCCCGCCACCAGCGCCTTCACCGCCGCGCGGCCGGCGGCGTCCATGTTGTTCGTCGGCTCGTCCAGCAGCAGCACGTCCGGCCGCTCGATCGCGAGCCGCGCCAGACCGATGCGCCCGCGCTCTCCGCCGCTCAGCGA
>JAYRJH010000386.1:0-2779 GCA_041906415.1 Sphingomonas sp.
CGCGCCGGAAATCCTGCGCCGCGTCGCGCTCAAGGATCCGACCAAGACGAAACAGCTCCGCAAGGCGCTGGACGACATGGCCGAGGAAGGGGTGACGCAGGTCTTCTATCCTGAGATCGGATCGAACTGGATCATCGGCGTGGTCGGACAGCTCCAGCTCGACGTGCTGATCTCCCGGCTGGAGGCGGAATACAAGGTCGCGGCCGCGCTGGAGCCGGCGCCGTTCGACACGGCGCGCTGGGTTTCCAGCGAGGAGCCGGGCGCGCTCAAGGACTTCACCGATCTCAACCGCGCGGCGATGGCCAAGGATCGCGACGGCAACCCCGTGTTCCTCGCCAAGAGCGCATGGGAAGTGGGCTATGTCGCCGATCGTTATCCGAAGGTGAAATTCGCGGCCACGCGGGAGCGGTGAGCCACCGGGGGTTTGCTTCCCTCGCCGCCTCCCCACATAAGGGCGCACCAATAGAGTTGGAGCGTTCCTTGGCTACCCTTGGCATGAGTGAAGCGGAAAAGGCGGCGGTGCAGGCGTTCCGCCGCGACGTGGTCGAGCCTTCGATGACGAAGCTCGTCATCATCGATTTCTGGGCGGAATGGTGCGGGCCGTGCAAGGCGCTGGCGCCGTTGCTGGAAAAGGTCGCGGAAGCCTATGCCGACAAGGGCGTGGTGCTGGCGAAGATCGATACCGACAAGAACCAGTTCATCGCCGCCCAGTTTCAGGTGCGCTCCATCCCCACCGTCTACGCGATGTTCCAGGGGCAGTTGGTGGCGGATCTGACCAATGCGCGCAGCGAATCGCAGCTTCGCGCCACGCTTGATCAATTGCTCCGCCAGCTCCCCATCTCGGGTGAGGCGCAGGAGCAGGAGGCGGAGCTGGAGCCGCTGATCGCGATGGGCGAGGAGGTGCTGGCCGCCGGCGATGCGCAACGCGCGCTGTCGATCTTCGATCAGCTGGCGGAGATGGCGCCGGATCACCATGCGGTGCTCTCGGGCCGCATCCGCGCTCTGGTCGCGCTGGGCGACACGGAAGCGGCGGAAGCAGCGATCGCGGCGTTGCCGGAGGAGGTGGCGAAGCTTCCCGATATCGAGCGCGCGAAATCCGCCCTCGACCTTGCCCGCTCCGCCCCGGCCGTGTCGGACCTCGCGCCGCTGGAGGCGAAGGTGGCAGCGGACCCGAACGACCTCCAGGCCCGCTACGACCTCGCCAACGCGCAGATGGCGGCGGGGGATCGCGATGCGGCCGCCGACGGCTTCCTCGCGATCACCGCGGCGGAGCGGGACTGGAACGACGGCGCGGCGCGGCAGCAGCTCCTGAAATTGTTCGAGGTGGTCGGGCTGGAAGACCCGTGGGTGTCGCAGCAGCGCCGCAGGCTTTCGGCGATATTGTTCGGGTGACGCGTGACGCGGCTGTCGATCTTTCCGCTGGCGGGCGCGATCCTCTTTCCGGGGATGCACCTGCCGCTGCACATCTTCGAGCCGCGTTACCGCGCGCTGGTTTCCGACGCGATGGCGCGGGACCGGCGGATCGGGATGATCCAGCCGCGCGGAGAGGGGGATCATCCGCCGCTCTACGATATCGGCTGCGTCGGACGGATCATGGATATCGAGATGCTGGACGATGGCCGGTCGAACATCGTGCTCGAAGGCCTGTCGCTGTTCCGCGTGGTGCGCGAGCTGGAGGTGCCGACGCGCTTCCGCCAGGTGGAGGCCGAGCTGATCGAGACGCCCGCCGACGAGAGCCTGTCGCTAGCGGCGCGCGCGGCGCTTGAGATGGAATCGAAGCGTTTCGCCGAGGCCCAGGGCTATGCCGTGGACTGGAATGCGGTGGGACGGCTGGACGATGCCAGCCTGGTCAACGGCATCGCGCAGATCGCGCCGTTCGACGCGGCGGCGAAGCAGGCGCTGATCGAAACCCCCGTGCTCGCCGAGCGGGCGGAGCTGATCGTCCAGCTCCTCCAGTTCTTCGGCCGCCACGACGGCGAGGACAGGGTGACGCTGCAATGATCGACCCGTGGCTGCTGGAACGCCTCGTCTGCCCGCTCACGCGCGGGCGATTGCGATATGACGAGGCAGCCGCAGAGCTGGTGTCGGAAGCGGCGCGGCTGGCCTATCCGGTGCGCGAGGGCGTGCCGGTGATGCTGGTGGAGGAGGCGCGGGCGCTGGAGCCGGAGGAACAGGGCGGGGGTCTTCCCCCGCCGGTTTGCTGAGAATCCCCTGAAAGCCAGGGGGAATGGTGCGGTCGAGAAGACTCGAACTTCCACGTCCTTTCGGACACAACGACCTCAACGTTGCGCGTCTACCAGTTCCGCCACGACCGCACGTGTTGTCCACCGGGCAGCCCCGGCGACTGGCAGGAGCGGGCCACTAGCAAAGCCGTTGGCCGCTTGCAACATCATTTCCCGCCCTATTTCCCGCCTTCGCCGACGAAGCTCAGTTCCAGCCGCTTCGAATTGGCGGGCACGTCCAGCTTGGCGGAGTTGAAATCGATCGATCCCTTCGGTCCCAGGGTGCGCTGCTGCGGCGTGATCGTCCAGCTGAACACGATCCGGCCCTTGGCATCGCGCAGGTCCGCGCGGATGTCGGGCACGCGCTGGCGCGTGTCGGAGGGATTGAGCACCTTGCCGGAGACCGCGAACAGTTCGCTGCCGTTCGCCATTTCGCGCCGCTCGATCGGATTGTCGACCAGCCGCAGCGGCGATTCGGACGGGCCGAAGGAGAGGCCGAATTGCTGCGCCAGCCCCGGCGCGCTCATCCACACGATCGCCGCCACCGCCACCAGCAT
>JAYRJH010000387.1:0-2777 GCA_041906415.1 Sphingomonas sp.
GCTGATCGTCCTGCTCCCGCAATATCTGCTGACGCCGCCCATCGGCGCGGAGGCCTACGCTTACGGCTTCATCGGCACGGCCGCCGTCTTCCAGCTCGTCTTCTGGATCATCGGCGGCGATCCGGCACGGTATCGCGCGCTGATGCCTGTGTGCGTGGTGGAGAAACTCGTGTTCGCCGTGCCGGTCGCGATCCTCTGCGCGCAGGGCCGCACCCCCCTGGAGCTGCTGCCGTTCGGTGCGATCGATCTGGCGCTCGGCATCGGCTTTTTGCTTGCATGGCGGGCCACGCCGCGCTCTTGACGCCGCCCGCGTCGCCTCTCCACCCTCGCGCGCATACGTGTAAGGACATTTCCGGACTACAATGCAGCTTGTCATCGTCGAATCGCCGGCCAAGGCGAAAACCATCGAGAAATATCTCGGCGCCGATTATCGCGTCCTCGCGAGCTACGGCCATGTCCGCGATCTGCCGCCGAAGGACGGGTCGGTCGATCCCGACGACGGCTTCGCGATGGAATGGGAAAATTACGCGGACAAGGCGAAGCAGCTGAAAGCCATCGCCGACGAGGCGAAGAAGGCCGATCGCCTGATCCTCGCCACCGACCCCGATCGCGAGGGGGAGGCGATCTCGTGGCATGTCCGCGAGGTGCTCAGGAACCGCAAGGCGCTGCCCGACAAGGTGGAGCGCGTCACCTTCAACGCGATCACCAAGCCCGCCGTCACCGCGGCGATGGCCGCCCCGCGCGACCTGGATACCGATCTGATCGACGCCTATAAGGCCCGCCGCGCGCTCGATTACCTGGTGGGCTTCACCCTCTCTCCCGTGCTGTGGCGCAAGCTGCCAGGAGCGAAATCGGCGGGGCGCGTGCAATCGGTCGCGCTACGTCTGATCGTCGATCGCGAGCGCGAGATCGAGGCGTTCCGGTCGCAGGAATATTGGTCCGTCACCGCGACGATGGAGCAGGACGGCACGCAATTCGCCGCCCGTCTCGTCCAGTGGGAAGGGAAGAAGCTCGATCGGCTGTCGATCGGCGACGAGGGCACCGCGAGCCGTGCGAAGGCCGATGTCGAGGCCGGGCGCTTCACCGTCCAGTCGGTCGAGACCAAGCCCGCGACGCGCAACCCGCCGCCGCCCTTCACCACCTCGACGCTCCAGCAGGAGGCGGCGCGCAAGCTCGGCTTCTCCGCCAGCCATACGATGCGGATCGCGCAGGCGCTCTACGAGGACGGCGCGATCACCTATATGCGGACGGACGGCGTGCAGATGGACGGTTCCGCCATCTCGGCGGCGCGCAAGGCGGTCGCCGATCGCTATGACGCCAGCTACGTGCCGGACAAGCCGCGCCAGTATCAGACCAAGGCGAAGAACGCGCAGGAAGCGCACGAGGCGATCCGCCCGACCGATTTCGGCCGCGATCGCGTCGGCTCCGGCGACCACGGCCGCCTCTACGAATTGATCTGGAAGCGCGCGCTGGCGAGCCAGATGGCGTCGGCGCGGATGGAGCGCACCACGGTGGAGCTGGCCGACGGCACCGGCCGCCACATCCTGCGCGCGACCGGGCAGGTGGTGCTGTTCCCCGGCTATCTCGCGCTCTACGAGGAAGGCGTGGACGATGCCGAGGGCGACGACGCCCGCCGCCTCCCCCGGATGCGCGAGGGCGATGCGCCCGCGAAGAAGGCGGTCGATGCCGAGCAGCATTTCACCCAGCCGCCGCCACGCTTCTCGGAAGCCTCGCTGGTCAAGCGCATGGAGGAACTGGGCATCGGCCGCCCCTCCACCTACGCCTCGATCATCCAGACGCTCAAGGACCGCGCCTATGTCCGCATCGAGAAGAACCGCTTCTTCGCGGAGGAGAGCGGGCGGCTGGTGACGGCCTTCCTCGAACGCTTCTTCGAGCGTTACGTCGGCTATGACTATACCGCCGAGCTGGAGGAGGAGCTGGACGACGTGTCCGGCGGCCGCGCGCAGTGGCAGGCGGTGCTGGAAGCCTTCTGGCGCGATTTCAAGCCGCGCACGACCGAGGTGATGGAGCAGAAGCCCTCCGACATCACCGCCGCGCTCGACCAGTTCCTCGCGCCCTTCCTGTTCCCTGAACGGGCGGACGGCGGCGATCCGCGCGCCTGCCCGAATTGCGGCGACGGCAAGCTCGCCCTGCGCGGCGGCCGGTTCGGCGCGTTCATCGCCTGCTCCAATTACCCGGAATGCAAATACACTCGCCGCTTCGCCCAGCCGGGCGGCGAGAACGGGGAGAGCACCGGCCCGGAATCGCTCGGCCGCGATCCCGAGACCGGGCTGGAGGTGGAGCGCAAGTCCGGGCGGTTCGGCCCCTATATCCAGCTCGGCGAGGGCAAGGAGGCGAAGCGCGCCTCGATCCCGAAGGATATCGGCGAGCTGGATCTGGAATGGGCGCTCAAGCTGCTCAGCCTGCCGCGCACGATCGGCGACCACCCGGAAACGGGAAAGCCGATCACCGCGGCGATCGGGCGTTACGGGCCGTATCTCGCGCATGACGGCAAATATGCGCGGCTCCAGTCCACCGCCGACGTGTTCGACACCGGCATGAACGCGGCCGTGGTGAAGCTGGCGGAAGCTGCGGCCGGCGGCGGCCGCCCGCAGCGCGGCGCGGCGCGCGAGCCGCTCAAGGTGCTGGGCGCGCACCCGCGCACCGAGGCGGAGATCAAGCTGATGGAGGGGCGCTATGGCCCCTACGTCACCGACGGCACCACCAACGCGACCCTCCCCAAGACGATCGCGCCGGACCAGTTGACGCTGGAGGAA
>JAYRJH010000388.1:0-2776 GCA_041906415.1 Sphingomonas sp.
TACCAAGCTGCCAGGCGGCGGGCGGGCATCGCCGACCGCCCCGCCCCGACTGCCCTAGAACTTGAGCCGTGCAGATACGCCGATCTCCCGCGGGCGGCCCAGATCGAACTGGGTGGTTCCGGTGCCGACATTGCCCAGGTTGCTGCCGCCGACGAAATAGACCTTGTCGGTCAGGTTCGTCGCGAAGACGGCGAAGGACCACGGGCCATTGGGATTGGAGATTTCGACCCGTGCGTTGAGAAGGCCATAGGAAGGCAGCAGCAACTGCTCGTTGTCGCCGGGCGCGCTATACTGATCGCCCTGCCAGCTCCAGTTCGCGGAGAAGGCCACGCGCAGCGAGTCCGCGACATCCACGCCATAATTGGCCCCCAGCGAGTAGGTCACCTTCGGCGCTCGCTGGAAATGGCTGTTGAGCGTGATGGCCGTCGTCGTGCCGATGGAGTCATATTTGATATCGAGAAGCGCGAGCGTGCCGGTCAGCTTGAAGTTCCGGGTGATCGCGGCCTCGCTTTCCAGCTCGATGCCCTGACTGTGCGCGCGCGCGGCATTGTCGACATAAATCTGCGCGCCGGTCGGGCCGGAAACGACCCGCTGGAGCTGGATGTTGTCCCACTTTGTATAGAAGGCCGTGGGGTTGAGGCGCAGGTGGTGATCGAGCAGGTCGAGGCGCGCGCCGATCTCGTAATTGGTCGCCGTCTCCGGCTCGAACGGATCGAGCACCGGGCTGTTGCTGCTGATCTTCGCGAAGCCGCCCGCGCGGAAGCCGCGCGATACGGTGGCGTAGACCATCGCGGCCGGCGTGATCTGATATTGCGCGCCGGCGCGCCACGTCGTGCTTCCGAAATCCTTCGCGATGCTGGCGATCTGCGCGCCCGCGACAGACCGGACCACGGCGCTCTTGTCGTCGACGCTGTAGCGCACGCCGCCGATCAACGTGAGCTCGTCGGTGACCTTGAACGTGCCGTCGATGAACGCGGCCTTGGTCTTGGTCAGGCCGGTCAGCAGCGTCGGCGGAAGCGTGTTGCCCAGATTGGTCTGCGCGCCGGCTTTCGGATAGAGGTCGACGTGCTTCTCATCATAATAATAGCCGCCGAGCACCACATTCAGCCGGTCCTCGAAGAACTTGCCGTTGAGCTGCAGCTCCTGGCTGAACGCGCGATCGATCCCGCTGCTCACCGAATCGCTGATCGGCAGCGGCGAGGCGTCGAGGTCTTTCAGATAGCTGGCCTTCACGCGCTGCCAGCCGGTGAGCGACTTGATCGAGATGCTCGGGCTGATCTCCCAGGCGATCGTGCCGGTCACGCTGGTGTAGCGCGTGTCAGAGAATTCCCGCTTGTTCGTTCCGGCCTGGCAATAATAGCATTGCGAGGCATAGCGGCTGTCATAGGGATTGAGCATTCCCGCCGGCATATGGTTCCACGCGGCGGGCAGGCCCACAGCGGCCGTGATCGGCGCGGGCGCATAATAAGCGAAGCCGTCGAGCGAGCTGTGGCTGTATTGGGCCGCCAGGTTGACCTCGAGGTTCGCGGCCGGCTTGAGGCGAAGCTGCCCGCGCACCAGATCGGTGGTCGTGCCGCCGGCATCCTTCCCGCCGTTCTGCTGGCGGACATAGCCGTCCGTATGCAGATGCCCCGCCGTCACGCGGATCGCAGCCCAGTCGGACAGGCCAAGGTTGAGCGATCCGGTCACGTCGCCGCGACCGTAGCTGCCGACCGTTCCCTGGATGGTGCCGCCGATCTTGTCGAACTCCGGCCGCTGCGTCGTATAGCGGATCGCGCCGCCGATCGTGTTGCGGCCGAACAGGGTGCCCTGCGGGCCGCGCAGCACCTCGACCTGCTGGAGATCGAGGATGTTGAACACCGCGCCCTGGAGCGAGGGATAATAGAAATCGTCGATATAGACGCCGACCGCCGGGCTGGTGCCGTTGCCGGAGCGCTGCTGCCCCATGCCGCGCAGGAAGAAGGTGGCCGAACCGCCGCTGTTGCCCGCCGCCTGCGTGCTGACCTGGAGGCCGGGCGTGACCTGCATCAGATCCTGCGCGGTCTGGACGTTACGGCTCTGCAGCTCCGCCGGGGAAAGCGCGGTGATCGCAATCGGCGTGCGCTGGAGGCTGTCCTCGCGCCGCTGCGCCGTGACGACGATATCCTGCAGGCCGCCCGACGAAGCGGGCTGTTGCGCCGCCGGCTGGGCATCGGACGCCTGCTGCGCGAAAGCCTGCGGCGCCACCGCGACCGCCACCAGCACGGAGCCGCTCGACAAAGCGATCAACCGGAGCTTCTTCATACACCCTCCCCAACATCTATTGTTATGAACCGGCGCCCTGTCTGAGGGCGTGCAATCACATCGTGACTACGCCCGCCTCCCGTGGCCGTCTGCTTGGCAAAAAGATTTCGGCGATAGCATTATGGTATCACCGGAACGAATTTACCCATGGGTCCGCAAACGGCGGCCAAGCCGGCCTCAACCGCCCGCCGCCTCCCGCGCGGAGACAAGGTAGGTGGCGGAGCGGCGGAGCATGTCCGCGAAATATTCCGCGGCCGGCGTCAGCGGCAATCGCGCCCGGCGGACGAAGCAGATCGGCGGCGCGGGCAACTTCTCGCGCACCTCTATGCACGCGAGGAGGTTGCGCGTGATCGGCGCGTCCAGCCATTGCTCGGGCAGCATCATCAGCAGGTCGGAATTGGTGGTCGCCAGCGCCATGGTCAGCGCCGACGGGGCGTGCATCCCGATCCTCGGGCGCGGCAGGCCATAGCTGGCGAACAGGGGCACCAGCTCG
>JAYRJH010000389.1:0-2767 GCA_041906415.1 Sphingomonas sp.
CCGTCGGCGCGCTGGCGGGGCGTGCGATCGAGCGCGATTCGGGCGGTCGCGGCTGCCGCTGATCCGGCGCGCGCGGTTTATCTGGAGCGGGCGCGGGGCTTTTCGGCTCCGCGCCCGTTATAGTGTCGATCAATCGACGATAAGGAGGATTTCATGCCCACGCACAGCGGAACCGCGCGTTACGAGGGTCTTGGCCGGGACGGCAAGGGCTTCATCTCCACCCAGTCCGGCGCGCTGGCCGACAATCCTTATGGCTTTGGAACACGCTTCGGCGACGAACCGGGCACCAACCCGGAGGAATTGATCGCCGCCGCCCATGCCGCCTGCTTCACCATGGCGCTGAGCTTCGCGCTCGCCCGCGCGGGCCATGAGCGGGGCACGCTGGACACGGAAGCGAAGGTCACGCTGGAGAAGGACGGCGACGGCTTCACCATCACCCGTTCCGCGCTGGAGCTGCGCGCATCCGTGCCGGGGATCTCGGCGGACGATTTCGCCCGCATCGCCGAGGATGCGAAGGCGAACTGCCCGGTTTCGAAGCTGATGAAGGCGGAGGTGACGCTCACCCACAGCCTCTCGGAATAACCGCTTGCGGGGCGGGCGATCTGATTTCATTTGTTACCATCTTGCCGCGCATGATATGCGTGCCGCCATGGCAGACATGAACCTCCAGACCCCGCCCCCCGGCGCCGCCGACGACTGGACGGTGCCGCAGAACTGGGCGCATTATACAGCGCAGGAACATGCCACCTGGGACCTGCTGTTCGCGCGGCAGGAGAAGCAGTTGCGCGGTCGCGCCTCCGAGGCTTACCTGCGCGGACTGGACGTGCTGCATCTCTCGCGCCCCGGCATCCCGGATTTCGAGGAATTGTCGGAACGGCTGATGAAGCTCACCGGCTGGCAGGTCGTCGCGGTGCCGGGGCTGGTGCCGGACGACGTGTTCTTCGATCACATGGCCAACCGCCGCTTCGTCGCGGGCAATTTCATCCGCCGTCCGGACCAGCTCGATTACCTGCAGGAACCGGACGTGTTCCACGATGTGTTCGGCCATGTGCCGATGCTCGCGGACCCGGTGTTCGCGGATTATCTGGTGGCCTATGGCAAGGGCGGCCAGCGCGCGCAGGGGCTGGATGCGCTGAAATATCTCGGCCGGCTTTACTGGTATACGGTGGAGTTCGGGCTGATCGCCGAGCCGGAAGGGCTGCGCATCTACGGCGCGGGGATCGTTTCCAGCCATGCCGAGAGCAGGTTCGCGCTGGACGATCCGTCGCCCAACCGCATCGCCTTCGATCTCGCGCGCGTGATGCGGACGGAATATCGGATCGACGATTTCCAGCAGAATTATTTCGTCATCCCCGGCTTCGACGATCTGCTGCGCGTGACGGTCGAAACGGATTTCGCGCCGCTTTACGAGGAACTGAAGCAGGAGCCGGACATCCCGGTCGCGACCGTGCTGCCGGATGATGAGGTGCTGACGCTGGGAACGCAGGCCTATGCGCGGGGTGCTCACGCCTGAAGCCCTTTCCCTTCAGTGGTGAGGGTTGGGGAGTCCCGCAGAGACGGTCGCTTCTGATTGCCTTTTACCCTGCATCGTCAGGGCAGCGACGCGGGAGTGAAACCCGCGTCGTCGGTCGGGGCGGTGGAACCGCCCCGCCTGCCGTGCCGGGTGCCGCCGCGCCTGCTGCGCGGCATCGGCCCGCGCCGCGCGGGTCAATACATATGCTGCCCGCCGTTGATGCTCAGCGTCGATCCCGTCACGAACCCGGCATCGTCCGAGCACAGGAACGCGACGCCGCGCGCGATCTCCTGCGCCTGGCCAAGGCGTCCGACCGGGATTTTCGCGACGATCTTCTCCAGCACGTCCGCCGGCACCGCCGCCACCATGTCCGTGTCGATATAGCCCGGCGCGATGGCGTTCACCGTCACGCCTGCCCTCGCGCCTTCCTGCGCCAGCGCCTTGGTGAAGCCGTGGATGCCGGACTTGGCGGCGGCATAATTCACCTGGCCATATTGCCCGGCCTGCCCGTTGATCGATCCGATGTTGACGATCCGCCCCCATTTGCGCTCGCGCATGCCGGGGAAGGTGGCCTTGGCCATGTTGAAGCACCCGCCGAGGTTGGTGTCCATGACCTCCTTCCACATCTGATAGGACATCTTCAGGATCGTGCCGTCGCGCGTGATGCCGGCATTGTTGACCACGATGTCGATCGGCCCAAGCTCCGCCGCCACCTTCGCGCAGCCTTCCTGGCAGGCGTCGTAATCGGCGACGTCCCATTTATAGGCCTTGATCCCGGTCCGTTCGGTGAACTCGCGCGCGCGCTCGTCATTGCCGGCGTAATTCGCGGCGACCGTCACGCCCTTGTCGCGCAAGGCCACGCTGATCGCCTCCCCGATTCCACGGGTTCCCCCCGTCACCACCGCAACACGCGCCATCGGACATCTCCCTCTCCTAAGCCGGTGTCGAGGCTAGGGGCGGGCGATCCATCCTTCAAGCTCCCTCCTCAGGATCGCGCGCAACATTTCGATGCCGGGCGCGCTGTCGTTCAGGCACGGCAGGCAAGCGAAGTCCGTTCCCCCGGCCGCGAGGAAAGTCTCGCGGCCGCGAATCGCCAGTTCCTCCAGCGTCTCGATGCAGTCGGCGGAAAATCCGGGCGCGACGATCGCCACCCGCCGGACGCCGCGCGCCGGCAGAGCGGCGAGCACCGCTTCGGTCGCCGGCTCCAGCCATTTCGCGCGACCGAAGCGGGACTGGAACGTCACCGTCACCTCC
>JAYRJH010000390.1:0-2761 GCA_041906415.1 Sphingomonas sp.
TCAGGCGCTGAACACCGCCGACAGCCTGATCGGCCATCGCGAGGAACGCTGGCGCGCGTTCGGCTGGGCGGCGGCGCGGGCGGACGATGTGGCGAACCTGATCCCGGCGCGGCTGGCCGGCGCGCTGATCTGCCTGTGCGGCGGCGGAGGCTGGCGCGTGATGTGGCGCGACGCGGGCAGGCACGCCTCCCCCAATGCCGGCTGGCCGGAGGCGGCGATGGCCGGCGCGCTCGGCTTGAGGCTGGCGGGGCCGGTCGCCTATGACGGCGTGATGCAGCACGACAAGCCGTGGATCGGAAACGGCACTTATCCCGCCGATGCCGCGCGCGTGGAACATGCGCTGGCGGTCTATCGCCGCGCCTGCCTGTGCCTGTGGGTCATTGCCGCGCGTTCGCCAACAGGGGCCTCGTCGTGCGGCCGTTCAAGCCGCAGAACATGTCGAACAACGCCGCCGTCACCAGCGACGGCGGAGAGATCGGCCGCGCGCAGGCGACGCAGGCGCTCGCCTGCCGCACGCCCGCCACGGTGGACATGAACCCCGTCCTGCTCAAGCCGCAGGCCGACCGCGCCTCCCAGCTGATCGTCCGCGGCCGGGTGCGCGGCACGCTGGACGCGAGCAATTTCCGCGAGGCCCGCAAACCACTGTTGGGCGAGGTGCTGGAGAGCTTCCACCGCTTGCGTGCGCAATGCGATGTCGTAGTGGTGGAAGGCGCCGGCTCCCCGGCGGAGATCAATCTGCGCGCCGGCGACATCGCCAACATGGGCTTCACTCGTGCGGCGCACGTGCCAGTGGTGCTGATCGGCGACATCGATCGCGGCGGGGTGATCGCGGCGATCGCGGGCACCCGCGCGGTGATCGATCCGGCGGACGCGGCGATGATCCGTGGCTTCATCATCAACAAGTTCCGGGGCGATCCGGCGCTGTTCGAGGACGGCTATCGCCAGATCGAGGCGCTTTCCGGCTGGCGCGGCTATGGCGTGCTGCCGTGGCTTTCCGCCGCCGCGCGATTGCCGAGCGAAGATGCGGTGGTGCTGGAGCGCGATACCTCCATCAGCGCCGGGCGGCTGATCGTCGCCTGCCCGATCACGCCGCGCCTGTCCAATTTCGACGATCTCGATCCGTTGAAGCTGGAGCCGGAGGTGGAGCTGCGCATGATCCCCCCCGGCCAGCCGATCCCGCGTGAGGCGACGCTGATCGTGCTCGGCGGTTCCAAGGCGACGATCGCGGACCTCGCCGCGATCCGCGCGGAGGGCTGGGATATCGATATCCAAGCGCATCACCGCCACGGCGGACATGTGCTGGGGCTGTGCGGCGGCTATCAGATGCTCGGCCGCCGCATCGCCGACCCGGAGGGGATCGAGGGTCCGCCGGGCGCGGTCGAGGGGCTGGGGCTGCTCGATGTCGAGACATTGCTGACAGGCGACAAGCACCTCGAACGCGTCGCGGGGAAGGCATTCGACGGGCGGTTCGAGGGCTATGAGATGCACATCGGACGCACCGCCGGCCCGGACACCGCGCGTCCCGCCGTCCGTTTCGACGACGGGCGCGACGACGGCGCGGTCAGCGCGGACGGGCGGGTGATCGGCAGCTACGTCCACGGCCTGCTCACGCATCCAGACCAGCGACGTGCGTTGCTGCGACGGATCGGCGGAGAGGCGAGCGGGGCGGATTATCACGCCTCCGTCGACGCCGCCCTCGATACGATTGCGGAGATGCTGGAACGGCACCTCGATGTCGAGGGCCTGATCCGCCTAGCGGAAGGCCAATAGGGCGAGCAGCAATCCGGTTTCGATCAATTCGATCCCGCCGCCATGCCCGTCACCGGATATGCCGCCGATGTTGCGGCGAAGCCACCAGCCCCAGCACAGGATCAGCACCGGCGCGATGAGCAGCGGAGGCGCGAACCATGCGGCCGCCAGCAAGGTCGCGACCCATGGCACGATATCCAGCGGCCGCACCGCCAGCCTGAATCGCGACGCCAACCCGGCATGGAGCGGCGGCAGCCACAAGGTCCACACCAACGGCCCGATCCGCGCGGCGAACGGTATCGCGACCAGCGCGATCAACGCACCTCGATCGACCACTCCATGCAGCAGCACGAGCTTGGCGAGCAGCTGCACCCCGATCGCCACCACGCCGAAGCTGCCGACATGCGGATCGGCCAGCACGGCGAGCAACCGCTCGCGATCCCCGTGCGCCGCGCCGCGCGCGTCGGCAAGGTCGCCCAGCCCGTCGAGATGCAGCGCGCCCGTCACCATTACCCATGCGGCCAGCCCGGCGAGCGCGCCGGTCCATGGATCGATCCGCGCACCCGCGAAGGCCGCGCCCGCCACGATCGCGCCCACGACCAGTCCCGTGGCGGGGAACCAGCGGATCGAGCGCACGAAATCGCCCTCCTCCGCATGGACGCGCGGCATCGGCAGCCGCGTCATGAATCGCAGCGCGAGGATCAGCCCCTTCATCCGCGCAATCCCACGATCTGCGCGGATCGCCGCCCCCGGACCCGCAAGGTAAGCAAGGCGCCATAAGGCAGGTCGAACGCCCAGCCGGCTTTCATCGAAAACCCGCACAGCGCCGCCAGCGCGGCGCGCATCGCCCCGCCATGCGTGACGATCAGCGTCGGCACCGGCTCCAGCATATCCGCCGCCATCGCTACGCGCGCCACCAATGCAGACCAGCGCTCGCCATCGGGCGGCGGAGAAACATCAGGATCGTCCCAGAAGCGGCCGATCGCATTTGCGTCGATCTCGGCCGGAGACA
>JAYRJH010000391.1:0-2757 GCA_041906415.1 Sphingomonas sp.
TCGCCGTCGCCCCCGCCGCCGCGACCGTTGCCGATGCCGCCCGCGCCCGTGCCGGGGCCGGCGATATCGCTCGCGCCCGTCGTCGCCTGCGCGCCCAGGTCGGGCTTTGGCGCGGTGAGGATCAGCGGCGGCACCGGCATCGGCACCACTGGAATCGGGGCGGCGACCGGCGTCGCGCGTGAGCGCAGGTTGGGCGGCGAGGGATTGCCCTTCGCCGCGCTGCTGTGGCGCGGCGGCGGGGGAGGAACGCGCTCCGGCGGCGGCGGCGGCGGCTCCGGCAGCACGCCGAACACCGCCATGCTGCGCTCGATCACATGCGGGATATGCACCGTCAGCCCGTTGACCAGCGCCCATGCCAGCAGCGCCTGCACCGCCGCCGCCAGCAGCGCGGCGATCAGGCGAGGGCGGTTCTCCGGCTCTGCGATCGTCAAGTGCACCCGTCCATAACGCACGGGACGGATGAACGCTGCGTGTGTCAGGCTGCCTGCGCCAGGCCTTCCGTTTCCGCGATCCAGCCGCCGCCGAGCACGCGATCCCCGTCGTAGAGCACCGCCGCCTGCCCCGGCGCGACGCCATATTCCGGTGAATCGAACAGCAGGCGATCGCCCGCCAGCCGCGCCGGCACTGGCTTCGCCATCGAGCGCACCTTGGCGCTGAGCGGGCCTTCGAGCGGGCCGAGCGGGTTGATTCCCTCCAGCCGCGCCGCGCCCACCGCCAGCGCCGCGCGCGGGCCGACCACTACTTTCTTCTCCGCCGCATCGACGCGCACGACATAAAGCGGCTCCGGCGTGCCCCCGATCTCCAGCCCGCGCCGCTGGCCGACGGTGAAGTGGATGATCCCGCGATGCCGCCCCAGCGTCCGCCCTTCGAGGTCGACGATATCGCCCGCCGTGTCCGCCTCCGGCCGCAGCTTGCGGACGAGGCCGGCATAGTCGCGATCGGGGACGAAGCAGATGTCCTGGCTGTCCGGCTTGGCCGCGACGCCCAGGCCCAGTTCGCCCGCGATCTCCCGCACGCGCGTCTTGGGCAGGGCGCCCAGCGGGAAGCGCAGGAAATCGAGCTGCGCGCGCGTGGTGGCGAACAGGAAATAGCTCTGGTCGCGCGCGGGATCGAGCCCGCGATGCAGCTCTGGTCCGTCCGCGCCGGTCACGCGGCGGACGTAATGGCCGGTCGCCAGGCAATCCGCGCCGAGATCGCGCGCCAGCGCGAACAGATCGGTGAATTTTGGCCCCATGTTGCACTGGACGCAGGGGATCGGCGTGCGCCCGGCGAGATATTCGTCGGCGAACCTGTCCACCACCGTCTCGCGGAAGCGCGATTCGTGATCGAACACGTAATGGGCGATGCCCAGCCGGTCGCATACCGCGCGCGCGTCGCGGATATCGCGCCCGGCGCAGCAGGAGCCGGCGCGGCCCACCGCCTCGCCATGATCGTAGAGCTGGAGCGTGACCCCGATCGTCTCCGCGCCCGTCGCATGGGCCAGCGCGGCCACGACGGAACTGTCCACCCCGCCCGACATGGCGACGACGATGCGCTTGCCCGAAAGGCTCTCGCCCAGCTGGAAATCGGCCTGATCCATCATCCGCGCGATATAGGAGCGGGCGCGCCAGCGCAAAGTAACCTTGGTGAACGAAGAATTGCGCGCGGCTTTACGACCCATTTAGCAAGTTTCCGTAGAACGGCCCTCACGCCTCCGGGAGAGGCGGGGAATCGCAAAGGGTCGTGATGGATTTGAGTTTCGCCGGATTCGACTTGCGCGCGGATCAGGCCGCGCTGCTGCCGGTCGATCTGGCGGTGCTGCTGGTGCGCATCGGCGCGCGGCAGGCAGCGTCGCCGACCGCGATCGCCCAGGCCCAGATGATGGCCGGCGCGCCGGCCGCCGTGAATCGGTTCGCGCCGGCCGACGGCGCCTTCAGCGGGGCGACCGCCCGCGCCCTGGCGGAATGGAAAGACGAATGAACGCCGCGTTTACCTTGCCGCTTAGGTGGTATGCAACGGCCTGCCCGCTAGGCAACTCGTGTCGTGATTGGAGAGGGGGCCCCCCGCCCCGAACCGAAGGTTAAAATTATGATCGAGAACCAGAAAATACGCCCCGCGCGGGTGATCGGGCCGCTTGGCGAGCCGCTGACGCTGGACACGCTGCCGCCGGTGAACACGACGCGCTGGGTGGTGCGGCGCAAGGCGGAGGTGGTGGCCGCGGTCAACGGCGGCCTGCTGACGGTGGACGAGGTGTGCGAGCGCTACGGGCTGACCGTGGAGGAATTCGCGAGCTGGCAGCGCGCGATCGACCGTTCGGGCATGCCGGGCCTGCGCGTGACGCGTATCCAGCACTACAAGTCGCTCTACGAACGCCAGCAGAAATATTGAGATCCCGACGCGACGCCTCTCGAAGCTGCCGCTGGGAAGCGCCGGTTTCCGCCGGCGCTTTTTTCATGCGACCGATCCGGCCCCGTTCCGGTGACGGAACAAAAGCCGCATCCGGCGTTTATTTCTCACAGGCCCGACAAGACGGGGGCCGAAGGAGAGATGGTCATGGGTTTCATTCTTTGGCTCATCATCGGCGGCGTGATCGGCTGGCTGGCCAGCATCATCATGCGCACCGATGGGCAGCAGGGCATTTTCCTGAATATCGTGGTGGGAATCGTGGGCGCGTTCATCGGTGGGATGATCCTGTCGGGCGGCTCGATCAACAATTCGCCGCTGACGCTTACCTCGTTCCTCGTGTCGCTGCTCGGCGCGGTGATCCTTCTGGGGATC
>JAYRJH010000392.1:0-2753 GCA_041906415.1 Sphingomonas sp.
ATCATGCCGGCATCCCTTTTTGCGGTGGATCTTCGGAGGCGTTTAAACGCTCTCGGCGGGGTCGCCGCGATAGCGCACCCAAAGGTCGTGCATCGCGTCGCGGTAGCCCCAGGCATCGGCGTAGGTGGTCGACTCCTGCGCCAGATAGGCCATGATCGTCAGCATATCCTCGGCAATGACGGCATCGACGTTGCAAAGATGCAGGACCGGGAAATGGCCGCACTCGTCGCCGTTCCACCAGGCCAGCAGGAAATCGGCCACCTTCGCCGACGCGCCGGTCTCGGCCGCGCGCGTCGGCGGCAGCGCGATCGGGAGCAAGCGGCCGATCGCCTCGCCGGCCTGATCGAAGCTGACGTGCCGGATGACGGGGCGGCGCTGCGGGGGTGTCGGGGCCGTCTCGGTCATGGGCGATCATGGTCCTGTAAGAATGTATGATAAAGGACGTTATCATATATAGGGTGGGGTGTGAATCCATGCATTGCCGCAAACCGATAACGGTTCGCTTGACGCCGCATGATTAGTAAAATAAATGGACTGTCCAGATGACATACTAGGACATCCCGATGGTTGAGACTCCAGCACGACAGGTCAATTCCGTTCCTACCCTGCTTCGCAAAGCCCGTGCCGTATATGGCACGACGATGCGCAAGGCGTTGGAGGACGCAGGCTACGACGACGTGCCTAAGAACGGCCTGTTCATCATCGGCGGCTTGGCGCTGGAGGGCCGCGAAGCCCCGTTGAGCCGGCTCATCGAAGAATTGGGGATTTCTAAACAGTCCGCAGGGCAACTGGTCGATACACTTGTCACACGCGGGTATCTGGAACGGAACGTAGACCCGGAGGATCGCCGCCGGCTGGTAATCACGTTGACGGACCGGGGCCGCGACGCGGTGCGGGTGCAGAGCGGGGCACGCGAGCGGATCGACCACGCGCTGGAAAATCGGGTCGGCGAAAACGGCATGTCGGCACTGCGCAAGGTCTTGGCGGCGTTGGCGGGGCTGAAGAATGACACTATGACACAGGCCGGTACGCCTTCGCCGATGCGGATCACGGCGGCGATCCCGATCCTGTTCGCGCAGGACGTGGTTCGGGCCGCCGACTATTACAAAGACGCCTGCGGTTTTCGAATAGACTTCCTGCACGGCGAACCTCCTTTCTACGCATCCGTATCGCGTGGTGACGCGCGCCTGCACCTTCGCTTCGTGAAAAAGCCCAATTTCCCGGAATTGGCCGCGAGGGAGATTTCGCTGATCCTCGCCACATTCGAGGTGACCGACATCCAAGCCCTCCACGCGGATTTGAAAAGCCGTGGTGCCGAAATCGTCCAGGACCTCGAAGACCAGCCTTGGGGCGGCACCGACTTTCAGGTCCAGGACCCCGATGGCAACAGAATATCGTTCGTAGAATATCGCGCACCGTCATCCAGCGACAAATCATAAGATCGAAGCATGAGTAATTGGCACCACAAAGGCTGCGAGATATGCCGGCGCGCGATTTTATCAGGACGCAGCGACGTGCCTAAACATGTCGCGACAAATCTGAATGCTCACGCCCATTTGCGACAATGCCAGACATGTGGGGCGTGGTGGGAGGAGAATGAGCGTGAAGCTCACGTCATTTCCGACAGCGAGCCAAGGGCGACCTTCTCGGCGCATTTCGAACATGATCGGTGATTGTCAAACAGCGCGCTATCCGAGCAACTTAAATCAAATGTAGTCTCGATCAACTTGGCCTGGTTCAACAGGAGGGTGCGAATGAATATTTCCTTGCCTACATCCATGTTTCTGGGCGTTGCATGCACGGTGATGACCTCGTCTGTGGTTCACGCCCAATCAGCTCCTCTCAGTCCCAGCTTCTATGCCGGTCAAATGAGTGCCGGCGTAAGCGTCGGGAATATGCGGTCTACCCACCACGGCAATCAGAACGGGCGCAGCTATGATCGAGGAGAGGACAACTCGACGACGCAAGCTGGCAACGTTCCCAGTTACGTGGCCGCCATGGTGGGGGCGAGCATGAAGACTGAACTGACCCCAGGATATAATCGCCAGGCCGCAGCTTACGGTCAAGCGAGTGCCGATCGATGGTATGTAGCTGGCGCGCGACAGATCGGGCAGGAAATGCGAGCGCTTATCCCTGAATATCAGCGTCGTGTTCAAAATCAGGGCCGTGCCGGGGCGGACGCTTGGTACACCGGGCGGGCGGAAATTTCCGCTCGGCGTTATGCCAGCAATGCGCGTTAGGATCACCGTCCTGATCCGTCACGGGTGGTCATCCCTGGCCCTCACATCAATCGTACAGCGCACCGGCTTACTCGCTTTGTCGGCCGCCTCGCGGCACCGCTGCACCGTCTCGCGATTGGCGTCCGAGAGCGGCGAGGCCGCGACGATCAGCGCCCAGCTCTCGGGCGCGGCCGACTGCATCAACCGCTGCCCCGCCTCCCACTGGCCGCCTTCGTCCAGAACGCGCGTCGCCAGGCGCTCGGGCCAGCGCCAGCTTGTCGGCGCGAGCTGCGCGATCGGCACTTGCGCCAAGGCATAGAGCAACATCCCCAGCGCCACCCCGCCCAATCCGGCCCACAGCAGCCAACGGTTTTGCTCATCGCCCCGGCGCGCGGATGCAAGCCGATTGCCGATCTCGCGCGCAGCCTGGTCCAGCCCCGCACGCGCCTCGGCGACAAGCCGCGCGTCCTCACGGCGCGCACCGATCGCCGCCGTCGCGATCTGGCTCGCCATAGAGTCCGGCGTCATCGACAG
>JAYRJH010000393.1:0-2742 GCA_041906415.1 Sphingomonas sp.
GCCCATCACCGTGCCGAAGCCCACCACCTGCCAGTGCCGCCCCGCCTTCACCGATGCGCGCATGGCGTGGGCCAGCCATGCCTCCTGCTGGCTGCCCATCATGGTGACGGCCGGATCCTGCCAGGCGTGGTCGCGGAAATCGGTGAGCGCGCGCACCGGATCGGCCGCCTTGAACAGGCTCGCGATCTCGCGCTGGCGGCTGCGCGCGAGCAGACGCGTCTCGGTGCGGAACAATGTGGCGAGCGTGCCGATGTCATAAGCCTTCCACGGCTCGTCCGACACCGGCATCCATTCGCGATAGGCCTGGATCGCGGCGGCGCGGCGATCGTTCCAGTCGCCCTCCGTCGACGGATCATGGTTCTGCGCGCCGCCCTCCCAGCTGTCGTTGGCGCTTTCGTGATCGTCCCATTGCGCCAGCATCGGCAGCTTCGCGTGGAGCGCCTGAAGATCGGGATCGGCGCGATAGCTTGCATAGCGCAGCCGGTAATCCGCGAGATGGACCAGCGCGCCGGCAGGCTCGGGAAGGCGTCCGGCGACCGTCTCGCTTGCGGCGGGATAATGGCCGGCGGGATATTCGTAGAAATAATCCCCAAGATGCACCCACAGGTCGAAATCGTCGCGGGCCGCCGCATGGCCATAAGCATTGAACCAGCCGAACGGCATGTTCGAGCAGGAGAAGATCGCGGCGCGGAAGCTCCGCGCGCCGTCGTCGGGCAGCGTCTTCGTCACGCCTGTCGGCGAGAAGCTGCCGTCCGGCGCGACGAAGCGGTAATGATAGGCGCGGCCCGGCTTCAGCCCGGTGACGGTGATCTTCGCCGTCCAGTCCCGCCACGGGCCGGTGATCTGGGCGCCGGCGGCCGCGACGCGGGCGAAATCGGGGGTGTCGCTCACCTCCACGCGCAGCTCGGCCGAATCGCCGCTGGCCGGGACGTAGCGGGTCCAGAGCAGCATCTCGTCCGGCCCTGGCTCGCCCGACGCGACCGAATGGGTGAATCCGCGCGCGGCCGTGATGTTCTGCGCGCCGGCGAAGCCCGGAAGCGCGAAGGCCCCCAGCCCGAAGGTTCCGGTGGCGAGCAGCGAGCGGCGGGAGATGTGGATCATCGTCCGGGTCATCCTTTCTGGCAGGTTACGACCCATACGCCATGGACCGTGACAGATATGTGTCGGCTCGGATAGGCGTGCGCGATATGGATTCCCCTCTTCGCGCATCATGGACCGGAAGGCCGGCGGCGCTGCCGGGCTGGGCGGTTGTCACCCTCATGGCGATCCTAGCGCGCGTGGCCGTGTTCGGCGATCCCGTGGTGCATGTGGACGAGGAATTCTATTACGTCACCGCGCACGAGATGTGGCGCGGGGCGCTCCCCTTCGTCGATATCTGGGACAGGAAGCCGATCGGCCTTTTCCTGCTCTACGCCCCCGCCGCATGGCTGCCCCTTCCATGGGGAACCTACGCCTATCAGGCGCTGGCCACCTTATGTCTGATCCTCACGGCGCTGATCGTCGCGCGGCTCGCGCGGCGGGCGGGCTATGGCGCTGGCGCGTTGTTCGGGGCGATCGCCTATGTGTGGTGGCCGGACCTGATGAACGGCGTCGGCGGGCAATCGCCGATCTTCTACAATTTGCCGATGGCCGCCGCCGGGGCGCTGATCGCGATGGGGGAGGGCGGCCGTTCCGCCCGCGCGAAGGGCTGCGCCGCGATGGCGCTGGTGGGCATCGCGCTCCAGATCAAATATTCCGCCGTATTCGAAGGCGTGTTCTTCGGCCTGTGGCTGATGTGGCGCGACTGGCGGACGCGCGGAGAGGCTGCCGGCACCTTGCTCTACGGCGCGGCGATGGTGGCGCTTGCGCTGGCGCCCACGGGATTGGCATGGGCCTATTATGCCGCGATCGGACAGTCGGATGCGTTCCTGTTCGCGAATTTCCTGTCGATCCAGCATCGCAACGCCAACCCGCTGCCGGAGATGCTGGGGAACATCGCGACGCTCGTCGTGCTGCTCGCCCCGCTGGTGGCGATGGCGTTCGGCGCGCGGGGCAAGGAAGCGGGCGGCAGCGCGGAGACGCGGCGCTTCCTGTTCGCATGGCTGGCGGTCGCGCTGGCGGGCGTGGCGGTTTTCGGCACCTGGTTCGACCATTACGGCCTGCCGGTGCTCGTGCCGGGCTGCGCCAGCGCGGCGGGCTTCCTCGGCGCGCGGACCAAGCGGGCATGGGGGATCCTGTCGGTGGTGGCGCTCGGCGGGATGGCGAACGTGCTGGCGAACATCCACGGGCGCGGCGATGCGGCCGAGTTCACCGCGCTCGCCGATGCCGTGGGCAAGGGGCCGGGCTGCCTCTATGTCTATTCGGGCACGACGATGCTCTACGCCGAGACGGAGCGATGCCGCCTGTCGCGTTACGTGGTGCCCGCCCACCTCTCCCGCACGCGCGAGAATGGCGCGACCGGCGCGGATCAGGAGAGCGAGGTGCGCCGCATCCTCTCGCTCCACCCGGCGGTGGTGGTGATGCGGCCGCCTTATAACGGCGAGCGCCCCGAGATCCGCGCGATCGTCTCCGCCGCAATGGCGCGCGATTATCGCCTCGCCCATGCCTTGCCGATGGGGGATGAGACGATTTCGGTCTATGAGTTGAAACGATGAAGCGCCTCCTTGCCTCGATCCACGATGTCGGCCCGCGTTTCGAGCGCGAGGTGGATGCGCTGCTGGAGCGGCTGACGGGGCATCTCGGGTCTCCGCGCCTCGCGATGCT
>JAYRJH010000394.1:0-2736 GCA_041906415.1 Sphingomonas sp.
AGCGGCTGGGCGGGTCGATCGGCGGCTCGGGATCGATCGCCGCGGCCGGTCAGGCCGGCGCGCTGAAGGTGAACATCGGCGGCTCCGGCCGGTTCGCGGGCGAGCGGCTGCGCGCGCGGGGCGCGGAAATCTCGATCGCGGGATCGGGCGGCGTGCGCGCGCAGGTGGAAGGCAACGCCCGCGTCTCGATCGCGGGCAGCGGCGATGCCGATCTCGGCCCGCGCGCGCATTGCTCCGTCAGCCGCGTGGGCAGCGGGCAGGCGCGCTGCGGGGGCTGACGGGAAGGCTTGCGCGCCGCCTCGCTTCGCGCGAGGCTGGGCGGCATGAGATGGCTTGCCCCGATCGCCCTGCTCCTCGCCGCCTCGCCCGCGCTGGCGGCGGAGCGCACCTACAGCGTCGGCAGTTATGACCGGCTGCGCGTCGACGGGCCGTTCGAGGTGCACATCGTCGCCGGCGGCTCCCCCCGCGCGAGCGCGAAGGGAAGCGACGCCATGCTCTCCCGGCTGGACCTGCATGTGGAGGGCACCACGCTCACCGTGCGGCTAGGCCCCGGCGGCTGGGGCGAGACGCCGAAGGCCGCCGCGAGCCGGACGCCGATGGTCGTCACCCTTTCCACGATCCTGCTGAGCGCGGGCGCGCAGGTGACGGCAAGCAAGGTGTCCGCGCAGCGGCTGGAGCTGGCGGTGAACGGGGCGGGCACGCTGGCGGTGGAGGGCGTGCAGGCGGACCAGCTCAACGCAATGCTCACCGGCACCGGCACGATCCGCCTCTCCGGCCGCGCCAACCGCGCGCGGCTGGCGAGCAGCGGCGCCGGCACGATCGACGCCGCCGCGCTGACGGTGAGCGAGCTGACGGTGCACGTCGACGGCACCGGCGAGACCCGCGCCAACGCGCGCTACACCGCGCAGGTCACGACCACCGGGCTGGGCAAGGTGACGGTGCTGGGCACCGCGAAATGCACGGTGAAGGCCCTCGCCGACGGGCCGGTGGTATGCGGAGCGGGGGCGAACTAGCGTCGGACAAAGGCCCCTCCCCGGAAGGGTGAGGGACTTAATGGAAAAGGCTCAGGCCGCTTCCTCCGCGTCCAGCCCGTAGGCGGTGTGGAGCACGCGCACGGCAAGCTCCGTCTCGTCCTCGTGGATCAGCACGGAAACCTTGATCTCGCTGGTGGTGATCGCCTGGATGTTGATCCCGCGCGCGCCAAGCGTCGTGAACATCGTGGAGGCGACGCCGGCATGGCTGCGCATCCCCACGCCCACCACCGAGACCTTGGCGACGCGCGTGTCGTGGACCAGCTCCGCGAAGCCGATCTTCTCGCGCGCCTGGTTGAGCGTCTCGATCGACCGCGCGAGGTCCGCCGAAGGCACGGTGAAGGTGACGTCGGTCGATCCCGAGCCATGGGCGATGTTCTGGATAATCATGTCGACGTTGATGTTCGCTTCCGCCAGCGGCTCGAAGATGCTGGCGACCGCGCCGGGCTTGTCGGGCACGCTGGTGAGCGTGATCTTCGCCTCGTTCTTGTCGTGCGCGATGCCGGTGATGAGCTGGCGTTCCACGTCGTCGATCTCCTCTTCGCCCACGATCATCGTGCCGGGCAGTTCGTCCGCCATCGGCGCGTCCTCGCCCGTGAAGGACGACAGCACCTGGACGCGGACCTTTTCCTTCATAGCCAGCCCCACCGAGCGCGTCTGGAGCACCTTGGCACCGACGCTGGCAAGCTCCAGCATCTCCTCATACGTCACCTTGGCGAGCTTGCGCGCGCGCGGCACGATGCGCGGATCGGTGGTGTAGACGCCGTCCACGTCGGTATAGATGTCGCAGCGATCGGCCTTCATCGCCGCCGCCACCGCCACCGCCGACGTATCCGACCCGCCACGGCCGAGCGTCGTCACCCGGCCCTCGTGCACCCCCTGGAAGCCGGGGATCACCGCCACCTCGCCCGCCGCGAGGCTGGCATCCAGCGCCTCGGTGTCGATCGTGCCGATCCGCGCCTTGGCGAAGGCGTCGGAGGTGTTGATCGGCAATTGCCAGCCGAGCCACGAGCGCGCCTTCACGCCCAGCGCCTGGAGCGCGATCGCCAGCAGCCCGCTCGTCACCTGCTCCCCGGCGGAGACGACCACGTCATATTCGCGCGGATCGTAGAGCGGGGAAGCCTCGCGGCAGAAGCCGACCAGCCGATCCGTCTCGCCCGCCATGGCGGAGACGACCACGGCCACCTGATTGCCCGCATCCGCCTCGCGTTTGACGCGCGCGGCGACGCTCCTGATGCGCTCGATCCCGGCCATCGAGGTGCCACCGAACTTCATCACGATGCGCGCCATTGTCGCTGTCGTCGAACCTCCACTTGGGGGAAAACGGCGGTCCTGATAGGTAGGGAGCATGACCGACGCAACCGTAACAAAAGTGACAAGCGCCGAAAGCGCACCTTCATCGGTCCTTCCGGAGGAAGCCGCGCATTTCGGCAGGCTCGCGGCGGACTGGTGGAATCCGCACGGATCGTCCGCGATGCTCCACCGGCTGAACCCCGCGCGGCTCACCTATATCCGTGAGCGGATCGACGCGCATTGGGACGGCGACGGGGAGGGATTCACGCCGCTCGCCGGCAGAAGCGCGCTGGACGTGGGCTGCGGCGCGGGGCTGCTGGCGGAGCCGCTCGCGCGGCTGGGCGCGCGCGTCACCGCGATCGACGCCGCGCCGGAGAATATCGCCGCCGCCCGTGCGCATGCCGGGCGGCTC
>JAYRJH010000395.1:0-2733 GCA_041906415.1 Sphingomonas sp.
CGGCAGGGTGCCCACCGCCAGCACGACGGCATCGGCGGCGATCGCGCCACCTCGCGCCAGCGCGATCCGCATCGGCGCGCCGGCAGCGACATCGACCGCATCGCCGGTGACAAGCGCCAGCCGATCGGGCGCGGACCTGCGCGCATCCTCGAGCAATCCGCGAAGATATTCGCCATAGATCGCGCGCGACACGAATGCCGCCCCGCCCTGCGCATGGCCGCGCGCCGCCAGCCATTCGACGAAATGATCCGGCCGGTCGGGAAAGGCGCTCATGTTCGCCGCGCGGACGTTGAGCACATGATCGCGGTGGATCGTGCCATAGGCGACGCCGGTCCCCGCGACCGGCGCGCGCTCGATCAGCGTGGCGCGGGGGCCGTCGTGGCGCAGCAGGTTGATGGCGAGCAACGTCCCCGAAAAGCCCGCGCCGACGATCGCGACATGATCGGCCATGCGATGTTGCGTCAGCGCCGGTATCCGTAGCGGGTGCTTTCGAACGACACGACCGCGCCCGCATTGTCGCCCAGCGGGATCGCCGCCGTGCCGTAAGCGCCGCGCGTGCCGTTCGAGCCGATCATGACGCCCACCTCGCCGTGGATGCGCCGCTCAGCGCGTTGGGGCCCGGTCAGCTCGCCGCGCGCGGCGGCGGCGCTGTCCTCGGTGATTCCGGAGAGTATCAGATCGCGCTGCTCGTCCGTGAGGCGGATGGTGTCGCCGGTCGCGGGCGGGGGTGTCGCCGGAGCCGATTGCGCGCTCGACGGGATCGACCAGAAAGCGCCGCCCGCAAGGGCGAACGCAAGGGCGAGGACGCGGAAACGCGGTGGCGTCGGACGAGTCATGGCCTCCTCCTAGCCCCTCCGGACCGATCGCGCCACCGTGCGCCGATCGCTTTCGCGCCGGGAGGGCGCGGGCAGCCGCTCGCTGGACTGGCGACGCAACCTTGTGGCCAACCGGAACCGGACGAGCGATTATCGCATCTTTCCGGCATTGCTCGCATTGATGGATTACGATCGGGGGGATATCGCCGGCCATTATGGCGAGCCGCTGGATCAGCCGACGCGAGATCCCTTCACGTTCAACACGGATTATTACGTCCTGCTCAGCCGTGATCCGAGCTGGAAGAAACCGGACCTCGCGCATCTGGCGCGCGCGCCGGCCGGCGATTTCGCGCCCATGCCCGCGGGCGGGGCGCGGGGCGCATGCATCGCAATGCAGTGAGGGACGGCGATGAGCCAGAAGCCGCAGGTCCAGCTTTTCTACAATCCCGCTTCCGGCTCCTATTCCGATCGCGCGCTGGCCCGGCTGGTCGCCGCCTTCCGGCGGGAGGGCGCGGAGGTGATGACGGCGGCCTGCGCGGACAGGCCACCGGCGGTGGACGAGCGCGCGACCCACATCTGCATCGCGGGCGGCGACGGCACGATCCGCCATGTCGCGGCGATGCTGGTCGAAAGCGGCTGCGCGTTGCCGGTGGCGATCTATCCGGTCGGAACGGTCAATCTCCTGGCGCGCGAGGCCGGAGTGAAGCCCGATCCCGGCGCGCTTGCCCGGAACCTGCTGCACGGCCGGGCTGAACGGCATCACCATCCGGCATCGCTCGGCGGATCGATGTTCTTCGCCTGCGCCAGCATCGGCCCGGACAGCATGGCGGTCGCCGGGGTTTCGCCGGCATTGAAGGCGCGGATCGGCCGGCTCGCCTATGTCGCCGCTTTCCTGCGCCTGCTTTGGGATTGGCCGCGAACGCGGCTGACGCTCGGCGCCAATGGCGATCTGGTGCGGTGCGAGGCGGTCTATGTCGCCAAGGGTAGGCATTACGCCGGGCCGTGGAGCTTCGCGCCCGACGCGCGGGTCGGCGATCAGCGGCTTCACGTTCTCGCCCTGCGCCGCGCCCGCCGCCGCGACTATCTGCGCTTCCTTTGCCTGATGCTGCTGCGGCGCGATCCCGCCGGGGACCGGAACGCGATCACCTTCACCTGCCGCGAACTGTCGATCTCCAGCGAGAGGCCCATGCCGATCCAGGCCGACGGCGATATCGTGGCGAGCAGCCCGGCCGAGATGCGCGTCGATCCGCGATCGATCACATTCTGCTGAGCGCTCGTCGCCCGCCGGACGAAAGGACCTGAAGCGGCCGACGTTTCGCCACCACCTTCCGTCGCTGTAAGGCGCGCGGATACAGCACGCCACGCCAAGAGGCCGGCGAGGAACAAGATGTTGAAAAAAGCTGGATGCCCCGCGTGGATTCGAACCACGATTGACGGAGTCAGAGTCCGTCATAACGCCGCAGAAATCTGCGGTTTTTGGGACTTTTGCTGCATCTTTGCTGCATCGATTAAAACTTTAGCCATCTGATGGCCTCACAACTTTGGAAGCCAATGATCGACATGGGGCCGGTTGCGGACTGGCAGCTTCCGAGCGGCGGATCTTGCGAGGCGGACATTGGCTGCGCTGGCCGGTCGGCCCGCTAAGACCCAAGAACGGTCATCTGCAAGTAGTGAGCCGCTTGCCTGAAGCGGGCACTCCTTCGTGAGTGAGCGACGGCCGCGTTCGAGTACGTCGCGAAGTTTAGCGAAACGGAGGCTACGGGCAGGGGGAACTGGACCTCGAACCGCGTAGCCGCAATAAAGAAGCCACGATGATCGACCGAATTCTTCCCCGGGCGGACGCTTCGCTGTGACCGCACCCGACATCCCCGCCTCGCTGGCGGAAGCGATGAAGCGAGGAGAGGCGGTTCTCTTCCTC
>JAYRJH010000396.1:0-2723 GCA_041906415.1 Sphingomonas sp.
CCACCATCCGCACCGCGCGCTCGCGGACTTCCGGCGCAAACTTGTTCGGCGTCTTGCTCATATCGGCTCCACCTTCTCAGGAGTTGGAGCCCCCGGCAAACCCGGTGCGGTTCAAGCTGATCGAGACAAAGGCTCCAGAGCCTGCCGCACCCATCGCCTAAAAGCATCTGCGGAAGCGACACCCGCGCCGAGATGGAGGCCGCGGCACCGAGGGCAGCGAAGGCATGGCCCTTCCCCCGCGCGATCGCCGCCTCGTTCGAGGAAGCGGAGCGGATCGCGCTGGAGACACTCAAGGATAACCAAGGCGCATGACCGGAGTGACCGCGACACCGGAAACGCCCCAGCTTTGCGTGGGCGCGCCGGCGTTCAGTCTCAAGCCGCTGATGTTCGAGACCTTCGTCTGCACCATGGCGATGATGGCGTTCGTCGCGCTGGCCGGGCCGATAGCGCGCCGGATCGGGCTCGATCCCTGGCAGGTCGGCGTCGCGATGACGATCGCCGGAGTCGCATGGATGGTGATGGCACGCGTCTGGGGCGCCGCGAGCGACCGGGGCGGCCGTCGGCCGGTGATTCTGTTCGGTCTCGGCGGATTTGCGGTGAGCTATATGCTACTCTCGCTGTTCATCGACGTGGCGATGCGCACGGCGATGTTGCCTGCGCTAGCCTTCGCCGGGCTGGTGGTGGGGCGCGGAATCGCCGGTGTCTTCTACGCCGCCGTCCCCGCGACCAGCGCTGCACTGGTCGCCGATCACGTCGCGCCGGCTGAACGTGGCCGGGCGATGGCGGCGATCGGCGCGGCGAGCGCGGCGGGCATGGTGATCGGCCCCGGCGCCGCCGGGCTGATTGCTCCGTGGAGTCTCAGCCTGCCGCTCTACGCCACAGCCGCGTTGCCGCTCGTCGCGCTGCTGGTGTTGTGGCGGATATTGCCGCAGCGCGAGCATCATGCGCCGCCCAACCCCGCGCCGCTGCGGCTGACCGACCCGCGGGTGCGGCGCCCGATGACCGTCGCCGCCACCGCCGCGTTCAGTGTCGCGGTCGCGCAGGTGACGGTCGGCTTCTACGCGCTAGACCGGCTCCACCTCGCCACCAGCGCGGCGGCGCAGGCGGCGGGCATCGCGCTGGCGGCGGTCGGGGTCGCCCTGGTACTCGCGCAGGTCGTGCTGCGCCGGCTCGGCTGGCAACCGGCGCGGCTGATCCGGCTGGGTAGCCTGATCGGCGCGGTCGGGTTTCTCGCCGTCACGCTGGCAAGTTCGGCGCCGCTGTTGTGGGCCTGCTACGCCACCGCCGCCTTCGGCATGGGCTGGGTCTATCCGTCGGTCTCCGCGCTCGCCGCCAATTCGGTGCGGGCGCATGAACAGGGCGCCGCCGCCGGATCGATCGCCGCGGCGCAGGGCCTCGGCATCATCCTGGGGCCGATCGCCGGCACCTTCGCCTATACCTTCGATAAGGGTGCGCCCTATGGCCTGATCGGCGTCATGCTGCTGCTCGTCTCCCTCTCCGGCGATCGTCCCTGCGGCACCAGCGGATGCGACTGCGGATGAGCGCGCACCAAAAGAACCTGACCCGTTTAAAAGGTGATCCCTTGCCCGAATCTCACGCTTCCTGCCGACCACCAATGGCACGAAATATGCCGTGGACGCCGAAAAGCTCACGCTCGGCGGTTTCACAGCGATATTTTCCGCCGCGGCCAGCTCGCGTTCGGCGTGTCGAGCGGCTGGGCCACCGAAATCGAGGGCGATACCGATGCCGAGATCGATTGTGGTGATAGATGTTCTGGAGGCTGGCCAATGCCATGATCAGGATTTGCTCGACCCGCATCTCGCTCATCGCACCCGGGCCGAAGGTCGCGGCTTTCAATCGGTTGAAGCGCTCACGCAGAAATGCGAAAGATCGCGCGCCACCGTGACCGGGCCAGTGAACGTAGAGTGGGCGCCAGACAACAGAATCGATTCCGTAGCATTCGTGGACCCGACGATACTCAAGTGCGTCAGCACTAGCGCGTGCGCGCCGGCGACGCTGGCCATCGCTCCCGCTTGTTCGGGTGAGAGATGATGGCTCGCGAGATGGCGGGCCAGATCGTCCTCCCGGCTCGCGAGGTTAGCGTTGTTCCGCCGAACCATCTCCAGCACGCGCGGCAGGTCGATGACCTCGCTCACCAGCAGATCGACGCCACGAAAAAGATCCGTCACCGCGTCGCTGGGGCCTGTGTCGCCGGTATAACCGATGCTGCTCCCCGCACGGTCGAAGCGATAGGATAGCGAGATCGCGGCGTTCTTCGCCTTTTCCGGATTGCTCGTGAAATGGGTGTTGCGCACCGCGCGGACGCGCAGGCCGTCGATCGTGACGTCGCTGCCGCTGTCGAGTATCACGACCCTCACGATCCCGTCGGTCGGGCGCCCCTCACCCGCGCCAAGCCCGGCACGGACGGAGGGCTGCATCGAGGCGATGATACCGGCGACGAGTTCCTCCGTTCCCGGCGGACCATAGATGGTCAGCGGCTGGGGCGCCGCCGTCATCCACCGCAATCCGATCAATCCCTGCAGCCCGCCGATGTGATCCATGTGCAGATGGCTGATGAACAGCGCATCGATTGCGCCCGGTTGCAGCTTGAGCGCCGCAAGACGCTCCACCGCTCCGTCGCCGACGTCAACCAGGATGCGCTGGTTCCCCGCAATCAGCAGGTTGGCGGGCTGCGAGCGCTCGGCAACGGCGATCGGGCCGCC
>JAYRJH010000397.1:0-2711 GCA_041906415.1 Sphingomonas sp.
ATACCAAGCGACATCAGGGTCTTACCGCTGCCGCTTTCCCCCACTAGGCCGAGTATTTCGCCTTTCTCGATGTGAAATGAGACGCCGTGCACGGCAGGCTTGAGGCCATCGCGCGACTGGAAGGCGATCTGAATGTTGTTGACTTGCAGCATGGGTTAGCAGGCCGAGCGGTCACGCATCGGCCTGAGAACGATAGCGCTCTCCTGGCCTTTGCGATCCACAAGGATGGCTATGCGATCATGAGCCTCACCCTGCCTCTTCAAGCCCTGCATTGCGCCTCCACACTGCGATAAAATGCTCACGTTGGGAGCAAAGCAGGCACGAACTTTCATAGACTGTCAAGATACGGTCACAATGCGTGAACGCTCGTTTATGTTCCTGCGCGGCATCGTCGATCGGGGCTTGATTTTTTACCGGATGAGGGAGTGTAATGAGCAGCAGTGGTTGATATTGATAGATTTCGACCACATCTCCGCATGAAGCTGCGTGAATGAATCGACATAGGCTGGAGGGCCAGGGATGGAGACTGCGGGTTCTGGTGGGGTCGTTGTGATCTCTGGTGCCAATCGCGGCATCGGTCTAGCCATCGCCAAGGAATTCCAGGCCAACGGCTATCGCCTCAGCCTCGGCGCGCGCGATCCTGCGCAGCTCGTCGAGGCGCTGGGGCCCGAAACCGATCGGCTGCACTACGGTCGTTTCGATGCGCTGGAGCCGAAGTCGGCCGCCGAGTGGATCGAGGCAGCCGTCGCAAAGTTCGGGCGTATCGATGCGCTGATCAACAATGCCGGCTCGGGCGAGCGCGTCAGTCTGATGGATGATGACGACGAAGCGCTGGATCGCCTCTGGGCGATCAACGTCAAGGCGCCACTCCGCCTCACGCGCCTTTGCATGCCGCATCTGGAAACCACAGGTCGCGGACGCATCGTCAATATTGCGTCGCTCTCTGGTAAGCGCGTGCGCAATCCCTTCGTGGGCTACAACATGACCAAGTATGCGGTCATGGGCCTCACCCACACCACGCGCCATGTCGGTTGGGAGAAGGGCGTGCGCGCCACCGCCGTCTGTCCGAGCTTCGTACGGACCGAAATGAGCTCCTACACCCAGAAGGTGACGCCCGACGAGATGATCCAGCCCGAGACGCTGGCGCATCTCATCCGCACCACGGTCGAACTTCCCAACACTGCCGCCATCGCCGAGCTGCTCGTGAACTGCAGGCTCGAGGATACGCTCTAAGGGCCGGCGCCTCGGTCCTCTTGAAGGCTAGTAATGTCTACAATCATTCCAGATCCCGTCATCGCTTCCGAAAAGCTGCCGCAGTCGGTGGACGTCGTCGTCATCGGTGGCGGCATAGTCGGCGTGTCGACCGCGCTGTTCCTGGCTGAACGCGGCGTGTCGGTCGCGCTGTGTGAGAAAGGCCTGATCGGCGCCGAGCAGTCGGGCCGTAATTGGGGCTGGGTGCGCCAGATGGGCCGCGATCCCGCCGAGCTGCCGCTCGCCATGCAGAGTCTTGCGTTGTGGCGCGGGCTCAACGAGCGGATCGGCGACGAGACCGGTTTCCGCCAGACTGGCATCACCTATCTTTGCACCAATGCGCGCGAAACGGCCGCCTATGAAGAGTGGCTGGAGCATGCGCGCACGTACCAGATCGACTCGCGCCTGCTGCGCCCCACGGAGCTGCAGCCACTGCTGCCGGGGATGTCTGGCGGCTTCGTCAGCGGTCTCTACACGTCGACCGACGGGCGTGCCGAGCCTACCAAGGCGGCTCCTGCCATTGCACGCGCGGCGATGCGGGCAGGCGCGCATGTAATCACCAACTGCGCCGTGCGCGGGGTCGAGACGGCCGCCGGCGGCGTCAGCGGCGTGGTGACCGAACACGGTCCGATCCGCTGCTCGAGCGTCGTGCTCGCCGGCGGGGCCTGGTCACGCCTGTTTGCAGGGAACCTCGGCATCGATTTCCCGCAGCTCAAGATTTTGGGCACGGTGGCACGCGTCGGGCCGGTGGCTGGCGTGCCGGACATGCCGGTGGGCGGCGACAAGTTCGCCTTCCGCAAGCGCGTCGACGGCGGATATTCGATCGCCATGCGCAACGCCAATGTCGTGCCGATCGTGCCTGACAGCTTCCGCCTGTTCGCCGACTTCGTGCCCTCGCTCATCAAGCAGTGGCATGAGCTCAAGCTGCGCATTGGCAGCCGCTTCCTCGAAGAGTGGCGTACGCCGCGGCAGTGGAAGCTCGACGAGATCTCGCCGTTCGAGCGCGTGCGCGTACTCGATCCGGTGCCGGTCGAACGCTTCAACCAGAACGGCCTGCTCAATGTGATCAAGGCGTTCCCCGCCTTTGCCAATGCTCGCATCCAGCAGAGCTGGTCGGGGCTGATCGACGTGACGCCCGACGCCGTGCCGGTGATCGGTCCGGTGGACAAGATTCCGGGCTTCTTCCTCGCCAGCGGTTTCTCTGGTCACGGCTTCGGCATCGGTCCTGGTTCGGGCCAGCTGATGGCGGATATCGTGACCGGCGCGACGCCGGTGGTCGATCCTTCCCCGTTCCGGCTGGAGCGGTTCAGCAAATCCTCAACGCCCGTATCCCGGGCAGCAATCAACGACTCACGGGGTTAGTAGAAATGGTGTGGCGAATTGGCGTCGATTCTGGCGGCACGTTCACCGATGTCTGCCTGTTCAACAACGAGACCGGGCAGCTCGATATCTGGAAGGTC
>JAYRJH010000398.1:0-2698 GCA_041906415.1 Sphingomonas sp.
CCACGATGCGCCGCGCGACCAGCCCGGCGATCTGGGTGAAGCCGACGCGGCGGCCGTCATGCCCCTCCACCACGAAATGCTGGCGCTCATTGTCCTCGGACGCCTTGTCGAGATCGGCGTTGAGGAACTTGCCCGAGATATAGACGACCTGCTTGATCGTCCCGGCGATCGGCGCGCGATTGATATGCACGTCGAACACGGACATGAAGATCGACACCCGCACGCGCGGCTCCACGCCCAGCTCGCCCACCAGCTCGCGCGGGACGGGCACGCGCTCGATCATCGTCACCAGCCCGTCGGCTGGCGCGACCACCAGATCGTCGCCGCGCGGCGTGGTGCGGATCGGATCACGGAAGAAGGCCGCCACCCATACCGTCAGCCCCAGCATCGGCCAGAAGAAGATATTGGAGACGATCGTCAGCAGCAGGGTCAGCCCGAACGCGATCGCGACGAACTTCTGCCCTTCCGGATGGACGGCGGGGAAACGCCATTTGACGGTGGTGGTGACGGGCAGGCCGCCCGGCGCTTCCGGTTTATCGATTGAAGACATGCGCGCTGTCTAGCGGTGCGCGACAACACGCACAACGGGCACGGAGAGGGCACCGGCGGGCCACGGGTTGATCCGCCGCGCCCTTCCTCCTATCGGCTCGCGGAACCTCCCTACCGCAAGGACAGAGCATATGGCGAAGATCAAGGTGAAAACGCCCGTCGTGGAGATCGACGGCGATGAAATGACCCGGATCATCTGGGCATGGATTCGCGAGCGCCTGATCAAGCCCTATCTCGACATCGATCTCGATTATTACGACCTCGGCATCGAGCATCGCGACGCCACCGACGATCAGGTGACGATCGACAGCGCGAAGGCGACGCAGAAATACGGCGTCGCCGTGAAATGCGCCACGATCACCCCGGACGAGGCGCGCGTCGAGGAATTCGGCCTGAAGCAGATGTGGAAGTCGCCCAACGGCACGATCCGCAACATCCTGGGCGGCGTGATCTTCCGCGAGCCGATCGTGATCCGCAACGTGCCGCGCCTGATCCCCGGCTGGACGCACCCGATCGTCGTCGGCCGCCATGCCTTCGGCGACCAGTATCGCGCGACCGACTTCCGGGTGCCCGGCAAGGGCAAGCTGACGATGAAGTTCGAGGGCGAGGACGGCACGATCATCGAGAAGGACGTCTATGACTTCCCCGGCGCGGGCGTCGCGATGGGGATGTACAACCTCGACGAATCGATCCGCGATTTCGCGCGCGCCAGCATGAACTATTCGCTCGGCCGCGGCTGGCCGCTGTATCTCTCCACCAAGAACACGATCCTCAAGGCCTATGACGGCCGCTTCAAGGATATCTTCGCCGAGGTGTTCGAGGCCGAGTTCAAGCAGAAGTTCGCCGAGAAGGGCATCGTCTACGAACACCGCCTGATCGACGACATGGTGGCCAGCGCGCTCAAGTGGAACGGCGAGTTCGTCTGGGCCTGCAAGAACTATGACGGCGACGTCCAGTCGGATCAGGTGGCGCAGGGCTTCGGCAGCCTCGGCCTGATGACCTCCGTGCTGATGACGCCGGACGGCAAGACGATCGAGGCGGAGGCCGCGCACGGCACCGTCACCCGCCACTATCGCCAGCACCAGCAGGGCAAGGCGACCTCCACCAACCCGATCGCGTCGATCTTCGCGTGGACGGGCGGCCTGAAGTATCGCGGCAAGTTCGACAACACGCCGGACGTCACCCGCTTCGCCGAGGAACTGGAGCGCGTCTGCATCGAGACGGTCGAGGCCGGCGACATGACCAAGGATCTCGCGATCCTGATCGGCCCGGACCAGAAGTGGATGACCACCGAGCAGTTCTTCGAGGCGGTGCGCGTCAACCTCGAGAAGAAGATGGCGACCTGGGCATAAGCCTTTCGTCACCAGCAATGCCTGCCGACGAGCCGCTCGCGCGCCCGTTCCGGGCGCCGGGCGGCGGCATGGCCGCACGGCTGCTGAACGCCGTCTGCAACGCTCCACGGTTGCGCGCGATGCGCCGGCGAGCCTTCCGCGCATTGCCGTTCCCGATCCTGCGCAGCGATGTTCGCGACGTTATCTATGCGACATGGCTGGTGCCGGCCGGGCGGATGCGCCCCATCCTTCCGGAAGGGGTGGAGCTTGTCGAACGCGGCGGACTTACCCCGTTCACCGTGCTGACTTATCGGCACGGCCATTTCGGACCATCGATGCTCGGTCCGCTGCGATCGCTCCTGCCCTCGCCGCTGCAAAGCAACTGGCGGCTCTATGTCGACCGGATCGGCGGCGTGCCGACCGACGAAGCCACCGTCCTGTTCATCCGCAACCTGTTCGATTCGGCTCTCTACGCGGCGGGCACCCGGCTGTTCAGCGACGCCCTGCCCTCGCACCTGCCGGCGCGTTTCGCCTTCGATGAAAATGGAGGCCGGTGTGAAATCCTGATCGATGGCGGCAACGGCAGCGCGCCATCGATGCGGCTTTCAACCGCCGATGCTACCGATCCGGATTACCCCGCCGGGTTCGCGGGCTGGTTCGGCGGGATCGAGCCCGCATTGCGGCTGATATGCCTGCAAGACGCCGCGATCTCGGCATTGCCCGATGACGATCGCCGCATCGCTCACGCCCGCATCCGCTTGCCGGTGGACCTCGCGCGGGTGCGCTGGCTGACGGTGCGCGATTATGCGCCGGGCGCA
>JAYRJH010000399.1:0-2689 GCA_041906415.1 Sphingomonas sp.
CAGTATCTTATGGGAGGCCGGGTGGGGGAGCGGGCTGGCGCCGCCCGGAAAAAAGCGAAAGGATTTTCGATGGACATGGTGCGCGACAACCGGGCCGAGCAGGAATTCGAGCTGGACGTGGAAGGCCACCGCGCGATCGCCGCCTATCAGATCGAAGGCGACCGGATCGTCTTCACCCACACGCTCGTTCCCAAGGCGCTGGAGGGCCGGGGGATCGGATCGAAGCTGATCCGCGCCGCGCTGGACAGCGCGCGCGATCAGGGATTGAAGGTGGTGCCGCAATGCCCCTTCGTGCGCGCCTATATCGAGCGGCACGACGAGTATCGCGATCTGCTGGCGTGACGCGGGCGCGTCACTCCGCCGCCAGCGCCTCCTCGCGTTCCCTGGCCTGCCGCGCCCACATCTCGGCATAGAGCCCGCCGCGCGCCAAGAGCGCCGCATGGGTGCCCTGCTCGACGATCCGCCCGGCCTCCAGCACCACGATCTTGTCGGCGTGGACGACGGTGGAGAGCCGGTGCGCGATCACGATCGTGGTGCGACCGCGCTCGATCGCCTCCAGCGTCGCCATGATCTCCGCCTCGGTGCGGCTGTCGAGCGCGCTGGTCGCCTCGTCGAGGATCAGGATCGGCGGGTCCTTCAGCAGCGTCCGCGCGATCGCCACGCGCTGCTTCTCGCCGCCGGAGAGCTTCAGCCCGCGCTCGCCGACGCGCGTGTCATAGCCCTGCGGCTGGCGCGCGATGAAGTCCGCGATCGCCGCGCCGCGCGCCGCCGCCTCGATCTCAGACTGGCTCGCGTTTTCGCGGCCATAGGCGATGTTGTAGCCGATCGTGTCGTTGAACAGCACGGTATCCTGCGGGACGATGCCGATCGCGGCGCGCAAGCTCGCCTGCGTCACCTCGGCGATATCCTGCCCGTCGATCGTCACGCGCCCGCCGGTGAGGTCGTAGAAGCGATAGAGGAGGCGCGCGAGCGTCGATTTGCCCGCGCCGGACGGGCCGACCACCGCCACCGTCGCGCCGGGCGGCACGTCGAGGTCGATGCCTTTCAATATGTCCATCCCCGGCTCGTAGCCGAAGCGCACGCCCTCGAAACGCAGGTGGCCCTTCGTCACGACCAGCGGCGGCGCGTCGGGCGCATCGACCACCTCGGCCGGCGTGTCGGCGAGATCGAACATCGCGCCCATGTCGATCACGCCCTGCCGGATCGTGCGATAGACCATGCCAAGCAGGTCGAGCGGCCGGAAAAGCTGGGAGAGCAGGGTCGAGACGAGCACGACATTGCCCGCCGTGAACCGACCCTGGCCCCAGCCGATCACCACCCACGCCATGCCAGCGGCCATCATCAGGTTGGTGACGAGTGCCTGCCCGATGTTGAGCCACGCGAGGCTGTTCTCGGATTTCACCGCCGCATTGGCATAGGCCGTCATCGCCGCTTCGTAGCGCCGGCCCTCGCGTTCCTCCGCACCGAAATATTTCACCGTCTCGAAGTTGAGCAGCGAATCGACCGCATGGGCCACCGCTCCGGTGTCCAGGTCGTTCATCCGCTGGCGCAGCGCGGCGCGCCAGTCCGTCACCGTGCGGGTGAACCAGATGTAGATCGCGACCATCACGATCGTCGCCGCTACCAGCGGCCAGCCGAACTTCACCCAGAAGATGCCGATCACGAGGCTCAGTTCGAGGATCGTCGGCGCGATGTTGAACAGCATGAAATAGAGCATCGTGTCGATGCTCTTGGTGCCGCGCTCGACGACCTTGGTGACGGCGCCCGTGCGCCGTTCGAGATGGAAGCGCAGCGACAATTGGTGGAGGTGGCGGAACACGCGCACCGCCAGCCGCCGCGTCGCCTCCTGCCCCACGCTTTCGAACACGGTGTTGCGGAGATTGTCGAACAGGGTGGTGCCGAAGCGCGCGGCGGCATAGCCGATCGCGAGCAGCACGATCAGCGTCACCGGCGATCGCGCGCCCGGCGCCATCCCGTCCACCACGCCCTGCAACGCGAACGGCGCGCCATAGACCTGCACCAGCTTCGATACGACGACGAGCAGCAGCGCACCGACCACGCGCACCTTCACCCCCGGCGAATCGGACGGCCAGAGATAGGGGAGGAACCGCCGCAGGGTCGGCCACATCGGGCGGTCGGCGGATTGGGAGGGGGTGTTGATCGGTGGCATCTGCCCCGCCATGTCAGAACGCGCGGGGCCTGCGTCAATCCCTCACCCTATTGCGCGACCGCCGTCACGAAATAATCCAGCGCGGTCGAATCGCTCAGGCTGAAGCCGCGCGTGGGCGAGAAGCTGAGGCCGCGCACGTCGATCACCCGCATCCTCGCGCGGCCGAGCGCCTCGCCCAGCTCCTCCGGCATCAGGAAGCGATCCCAGTCGTGCGTGCCGCGCGGGATGCGCCCGGTGCCCTCCGCCAGCGTGATGAGCGCCAGCCGCGACAATGCGGTGCGATTCGGCGTGGAGAGGATCAGCAGCCCGCCCGGCGCAACCGCGCGCGCCAGCCCGGCGACGAAGGCGTCCGCGTCCGCCACATGCTCGATCACCTCGAGGCAGGTGACGAGATCGAACGTCTCGTCCGCCAGATCCTCCACGCTGCCGACGCGATAGTCGATCGCGAGCCGCCCGGCATGCGCACGGGCGGCGGCGATATTCTCCGGCGCGGCGTCGATCGCGGTGACGCGCGCGCCC
>JAYRJH010000400.1:0-2685 GCA_041906415.1 Sphingomonas sp.
ATCTGGACGATATCGGCTTTCATCGTCTCCCGCTTGCCGGTGACGGTGATGTCGTCGACGTCGAGCTGCTTTTCGGCCGTGCCCGGAGTCGCCGCCGGCCGGTCTTGCGCCCAGGCGGCCGATGCGACGCATAACGCGAGAAGCGCGGCGCCGCCTTTCGTCGATTTTCTCAATGACTTTCTCCCGACCCGCAACGATGTGCGCCTATATGATAATGAGATTCAAATGCAATAAAGAAGCGGGCGAGGGGCTTCCATGGTCAGCGCTACAACGCCGCGCCGGTTCGCATGTCGACGGTGGAGTAATAGACTCCGGTGCGCAGGCTTCGCAGAACGCCGTTTTTGCACATCTGGCTGATCACCTGACGCGACAATCCAAGCCGTTGCAGGTCATAGGAGGTGACAAGCCCCTTCAGCCGCACATAGACGAGCGCTTCCGTCAGGGAACGATCGCCGGATGACGGGGCGGAGAGACATCGAGATTCGCGTCGTCGGGATTTGTCGCTCGGCCCGTCTCGCGGCATCGGCCGCACGTTCTGTACCAGCTTTTCGTCCGCGACAACGGTAAGCCGCAATGCCACATTATACCCCAGCTCCAGACCCTCGTCGGTGAGGCAGCGCGCGCACGCCCGAAGCGCCGGGCGGAGGCGCCTTTCCACCTTGCAGCTGAAATCGAGCTGGCTGCGCTGGTTGATCGCGAGCAATCCGAGCAGGCAAAGTTCATTCTCGCTCGCGTAGATGCTACGTGCATCATGGATGACCGCGCCGCATTCCCGGGCCCGTGCATGCAATCGGGCAAAGGCGTCGAGAGTGGCCGGGGCAGCGCCGCCCCGTCCGGCGCCGCGGAGCAATCTCAGCGTTGGCCGCTCGCGCGTACCGAGCTTACTGACGAGCGGGAGGCGCATGGCGAATCTCGATGGGCTGATGTCCGGGCACATGGCCCGATGCAGCGGGGGTTGTGGTTGCCGGAAACCACAAGGCGTGCGGGATGGGCATGCAAAAAGCCTGCGTCCTTGTTGCGATCGATTATCAATCGCGTTGCTAGCCCGTTATCGTTCCCGACGCGAGGCGCAATGCGCCCGTAGAATCATTGGGAAATTGTATAGGAAACGTAATCTTATCCCAATGTTGGCCCACTCAGGCCCGGATTGGGGCTAGGCGTTGCCGCGACGGACCGTGTAGAACCGGATCGCCCGGACGCACCAGGCGTGATCCGGGCTGCAGCTGGAGCGTCATTCCATCTGCGGGCGCGTCGTGAGGACTGGAGCGCCGAAACACTCGGGAAGCGCTTCCTGCAGGTCGCCACCGGGAACGGATGTGCGGGCCGCGACGCCTCGCAGGGGAACAAAGCGCGCGGGTCCGAGCGAGCAGCGGGCGAACCCATGCTCGCTTTTCGGGGAAACGCGGATGAGCTGCTCTCCGCCCGCGGGACCAACCGGCGCGATGAGTCGGCCGCCGATATCGAGCGACCGCAGAAGCGCGGGAGGAACCGCCGGCGAACCGGCGGCGACGACCACCGCATCGAAGCGCTGCGTGTCGGAAAGCGCCGTGATCGTGATCGCGTCGCCCTCAAGAACCTCGACATTGCCATAGCCCAACCGGCTCAGGCGCGCGGTCGCCTCGCATGCCAGTTCCGGGATGATCTCGATCGAAACGACCTGGTCGTAGATCAGCGACAGGACGGCCGCTTGATAGCCGCAGCCCGTGCCGACGTCGAGGACGCGTCCGGTTCGGCTCGAACCGATGGCGAGGGCGAGCGTGGCCACGATGAGCGGATCGGAGATGGTCTGGTCGTGGCCGATCGACAACGGTGTCGGAAGATAGGCCAACTCGAGCGCCTCTTCGGGCACAAATGCCTCGCGCGGCACGCGGGACATCGCATCGAGCACCGCCTCGCAGCATTTCGGGTCCAGGATCGCGCCCGATGCCCGCCACGCGGCGCGGATGCGTGCGATCATCGCCTCTCGCCGCAACGCGGGGTCAGCAGGCTGCTCCACCAGCAGAGCGAAAAGATCAGACAGGGGGCCGTCGACCGCCGGCAGGGCATGGGCGGCCAGCGGATAGTCCCGCGTGAATTCATCACGGAGTTGTCGAAAGGTCTCGAGTGCCTCGCGAAGGCTTGTATCTTCGGGAGAATTCTCACCTGGAATATCTTTTCCCACCGTACGCTTCCCGGCCGTCACGGTTGAATCGCGGCCGGGCCGGTCGTGGCGGCCGCTTCGTGGGGCTGAAACCTGTCGCACGGCAACTGCGATCGGGGCGCGCGCGCTTCAACGTGTGCGCCGGTTCGCTCCTCGGTGATCACAGTGGGTCCCCGGCGCCCATGAAGCGCATCGATCTCGGCCTGCCGTTTGCACAGATAGAAGGTGCGGCGGGATACGTAGGGATCGGCGGTTTCGTCACGAATCCGCTTGAGGTCTTCGTCAAATTCGATGCGCCGGTCGAGCGTCCCCAACACGGTCGCCGGCACGGTGTAGGTGGGTCGGTTGAAGGGCGCGCCGATCGCGCCCAGCAGCAACGCGCGGTCGGCGATACCGCCGATCGCGTCGCGCAGGGTGGTTGGTCCTGCCAGCGGCAGAAAGAAGAATGGTCCCGGCTTGACGCCATAATAGCCCAGCGTGTCGGCAAATCCATTGGGCCGCCGGGGCAGGTTGAACGGGCGCCGCCTCGCGATATCGACGAGGCC
>JAYRJH010000401.1:0-2680 GCA_041906415.1 Sphingomonas sp.
CGTCCGGCCGCTCGATCGCGAGCCGCGCCAGACCGATGCGCCCGCGCTCTCCGCCGCTCAGCGAGGCCATGGGGCGATCGAGCGCCAGCCCCGGCAGCCCGACCGCCGCCAGCGCGGCCTCGATCCGCGCCTCAAGCTCCCAGTCGGCCGCTTCGAAGTCCGCCGCATCGCCCTCGCCCGCCAGCACGCGCGCGAGCGAGGCCAGCCCGTCCGCCACGCCCAGAGCTTCGGCAATAACCTGCCGCTCGTCCCATTGCTGGGCGAGCATCCCGATCGTGCCGGTGCGCGTGATCGTGCCGGCCGCCGGCTCGATCTGCCCGGCGACAATGCGCAGCAGCGTGGATTTGCCCGATCCGTTGCGCCCGACCAGCCCGACGCGCTCCGCGCCGAGCGAGAGCGTCAGGCCATCGAACAGCCGCTGCCGGTCAGGCGTGGCGGCAGAAACGGAATCCAGCGTAAGGAAGGAAGACATAAGGCACCATGCGAACGGACGGGACAAAGCGGTCTGCGTTGTTCGTCCGGTCGTTCATGATGCTGGCTCCTATGCTCGGTCCAACGGCATACCGATGGCGGCGCGGCCGTTCAATCCCGCAACAGCTCGTTGATGCTGGTCTTGGAGCGCGTCTGCGCATCCACACGCTTCACGATCACCGCGCAATAGAGGCCGAGGTTGCCTCCGGTCGATCCGGGCACGACCACCGAATAAGGCGGCACCTCGCCCCGGAAAACCTCGCCGGTGGCGCGGTCGATGATCTTGGTCGATGCGCCGAGATAGACGCCCATCGAGAGCACAGCGCCCTCGCCGACGCGCACGCCCTCCGCCACCTCGGCGCGCGCGCCGATGAACGCGCCGTCGCCGATGATGACGGGATCGGCCTGCAACGGCTCAAGCACGCCGCCGATGCCCGCGCCCCCGGAAAGGTGGACGTTCTTCCCGATCTGCGCGCAGCTCCCGACGGTCGCCCAGGTATCGACCATCGTGCCCTCGCCGACATAAGCACCGATGTTGACGAAGCTCGGCATCAGCACCGCGCCCTTGCCGACGAACGCGCCGCGCCGCACCACGCTGCCCGGCACCGCGCGGAAGCCGGCGCCGCGGAACTCGCCCTCGGTCCAGCCGGAGAATTTCGACGGCACCTTGTCGAACCAGTGGCCCGCGCCCGGCCCGTTGTCGATCAGCGCATTGTCGTTGAGGCGGAAGGAGAGCAGCACCGCCTTCTTCAGCCACTGGTTGACGCGCCAGCCGCCGTTTCCGTCCGGCTCCGCCACGCGCGCCGCGCCGGAATCGAGCAGCGCCAGCGCACGATCGACCGCGACGCGCACGTCGCCTGCGGTGGTGAGCCCGATCTCCGCACGGTTTTCCCAGGCGGCGTCGATCGTCTGCTGAAGCGCGGTGTCGCTCATAAAATTCCCTCAAGCCAATGCGTCAGATCATGGGTGACGTGATCGACGAAGCTGCGGTCGTCATCCTCCGCCTGCTCCGATCCGTTATCCACCCACACGGTCGTCATGCCGATCGCCTTGGCCGGCGCGAGGTTGCGCGCCATGTCGTCGACGAAAAGCGAGCGCGAGGGATCGATCCCGAACGCCGCGCACAGCCCGGCATAGGCCGAGGGCGCAGGCTTGGGCATCAGATCCATCGCATGGATATCGTGCACCGCCTCGAAGCTCGCGCCCAGCCCGAGCCGGTCGAGCACGCGGCGCGCATAGGGGCCGTCCCCGTTGGTGAAGACGATCTTGCGCCCCGGCAGCTTCGCGATCGCGGCGGCGAGCGGCAAATTCTCCTCCAGCACGTCCATCTCGATATCGTGGACGAAATCGAGATAATGGTGCGGATCGACCTTATGTTCCTTCATCAATCCGGCCAGCGTGGTGCCGTGGCCGAGGAAATAGGCCTTCTGGATGCGGTGCGCTTCCCGCAGGTCGGTGCCGAGCAGATCGGCGACATAGGCGGTCATCTTCACGTCGATCCGCGCGAACAGGTCCGCGCTCGCCGGGTAGAGCGTGTTGTCCAGATCGAAGATCCAGTTGCGGATCGGGGCGAGCATGGGGGGCATCGCGACGGGCTTTACGGCGGGGACGCCGGTGCGGCAAGAGACGCGAAGATGGATTGCGGATCGCAACCAATCACCCCAGATTGCGCTCCATGACAACCTATTCCATGCTCGATCTCGTTCCCGTGGTGCAGGGCGGAAACGTGGCCCGCGCGCTGGCCAACGCAGCCGATCTCGCCCGGCATGCGGAGGCGCAGGGCTATCACCGCTACTGGGTGGCGGAGCATCACGGGATGGCCGGCATCGCCTCCGCCGCCACCGCAGTGGTGATCGCGCATGTCGGCCATGCGACGCGCGCGATCCGCGTCGGCGCGGGCGGGATCATGCTGCCGAACCATGCGCCGTTGCAGATCGCGGAGCAGTTCGGCACGCTCGACGCGCTATTTCCGGGCCGCATCGACCTCGGGCTGGGCCGCGCGCCGGGATCGGACCAGCGCGTTGCCCGCGCCTTGCGCCGCACGCTGGAGACCGATCCGAACGCCTTCCCCAACGACGTGGTGGAGCTGCAAAGCTATTTCGCGGACGATGGCCGCACAGGCATCTCCGCCACGCCGGGCGCGGGCGCGAAGCCGGAACTGTGGATTCTCGGCTCCAGCCTGTTCGGGGCGCAGCTCGCGGCGATCCTC
>JAYRJH010000402.1:0-2675 GCA_041906415.1 Sphingomonas sp.
GCGCGGCCCACATGCCCTTGCCGATCTGCGCGCGGCCGGAAAGCCCGCAGGCGAGGCCGATCTGCACGTTGCGGTCCTCATAGGCGGCGATCCACGGAGCAGCCTTCATCTCGCCCTTGCGGATCATCGGGCCGGCGCGCATCGCGGTGTGCATCTCGTCGCCGGTGCGATCGAGGAAGCCGGTGTTGATGAACATGATCCGGTCCTTCACCGCATGGATGCATGCGGCAAGGTTGGCAGAGGTGCGGCGCTCCTCATCCATCACGCCCACCTTGATCGTGTGGCGCGGCAGGCCGAGCAGATCCTCCACCCGGTCGAAGAGACGGTTGGTGAAGGCGCATTCCGCCGGGCCGTGCATCTTGGGCTTGACGATATAGAGCGATCCGGCGCGGCTGTTGGCGAAGGCCCCCTGCCCCTTCAGGTCGTGCAGCGCGATCAGGCTGGTGACGATCGCGTCGAGGATGCCCTCCGGCGCCTCGCTGCCATCGGCGAGGCGGACGGCGGGGGTGGTCATCAGATGGCCGACGTTGCGGACCAGCAGCAGGCTTCGTCCCGGCAGCGTGAGCGTCGAGCCGTCCGGCGCGGCGTAGCTTCGATCGGCGTTGAGGCGGCGCGTCATCATCCGCCCGTTCTTCTCGAACGTGTCCTCGAGATCGCCGCGCATCAGGCCGAGCCAGTTGGCATACGCCGCCACCTTGTCCTCCGCATCGACCGCCGCGATCGAATCCTCGAGGTCGCAGATGGTGGTGAGCGCGGATTCGAGGATCACGTCGGCGATCCCCGCCGGATCGTCGCGCCCGATCGGGTGGCCGCGATCGAACACCACCTCGATATGCAGGCCGTTGTGGCGATAGAGACGCGACTTGTCGGTGCGGCCGACAAGCTGGGCGGGATCGCGCAACACCGGCTCACCCGCAAGGTCCGCCCATGACCCGTCCGCCAGCGGCGCCGCCTCGTCGAGGAACGCCTTGGCCCATGCAATCACCTGCGCGCCCCGCGCCGCGTCATAGCCTCCGGGCGCGGCGGCGCCCGGAATCGCATCGGTGCCGTAGAGCGCGTCATACAGGCTCCCCCAGCGCGCGTTGGCGGCGTTGAGCAGAAAGCGCGCGTTGAGGATCGGCACGACGAGCTGCGGCCCGGCGAGCGTCGCTATCTCCGCATCGACATTGGCGGTGCCGACGGTGAAGGGCGCCGGCTCCTCCACCAGATAGCCGATGCCGCGCAGGAAGGCCTCGTCCGCCGCCTCGCCCGCCCGATAACGCGCGTCGATCGCCTGTTGCAGCCGATCGCGCTCGGCGAGCAGGGCGCGGTTCTCCGGGGCGAGGTCCGCGAAGATCGCCGCCGCGCCGCGCCAGAAATCCTCCGGCGCGATCCCCGTGCCCGGCAGCGCGCGCTCGTCCACGAAACGCGCCAGTTCCTCCGCGACCTGTAGCCCCGCCTTGTCGATCATCGCCATCGTCCGACTCCTTTGCCATGCCCGATAGACGATGCGTCGCCTGTTCGGTAGACTTGAAGGAGTTCAAGCAGTTTTTCCTTATCGGAACGAATGATGCTCGATCCCGATTATGAATTGTTCGCGCGGGTGGTGGATGCAGGCAGCCTTTCCGCGGCGGCCCGCGCGCTGGGGATCTCGCCCGCGATGGTGTCGAAGCGGCTCGCGCGGCTGGAGGAGCGGATCGGCGTGCGGCTGGTCCACCGCACCACGCGACGGCTGGCGCTGACGGAGGCCGGCGCACGCTTCCACACCGATCTCGCCGCGATCCTCGCCGCCATGCGCGAGGCGGAGGCGCGCGTCACCGGGGTAAGCGCCACGCCGGGCGGCCCGCTGCGCGTCTCCGCGCCCACGTCGTTCGGGCGGCTGCACATCGCACCGCACCTGCATCTGTTCCTGTCGCGCCATCCGGCGGTGGCGCTGGAGTTCAACCTGTCGGACGGGTTCGTGGACCTGATCGGGGAGCGGATCGACCTCGCCGTGCGCATCGCGCCGGAGATCGCGCCGGGGCTGGAGGCGCATCGGCTCGGCACCAGCCGACGCGTATTGTGCGCCGCGCCCGCCTATCTGGAACGCCACGGCGCGCCCGAGACGATCGCGGCGCTCTCCGCGCATCGCCTGCTCGCCGCGACCGGGCAGATGCCGTGGCGGCTGGTGAGCGGCGCGCGGCGCGTGAGCGTCGAGCGGCCGAGCGCGGTTGTCACCAACTCCAGCGAGATCGTGCGCGAGCTGACGCTGACCGGCATCGGCATCGCGCTGCGCTCCCTGTGGGACGTGGGCGGGGCGCTGGAGAGCGGCGCGCTGGTGCGCGTGCTGCCGGAATGGGAAGGCTCGGCCGATGTCGGCATCTATGCCGTCCACCCGCGCGCGCCGGCGGTGCTTCCGGCGGTCGGGGCTTTCGTCGCGTTCCTGCGGGAGGTGCTGGCGGAGGGGGAGTTCTGACCCGCCGCCTCACACCGCCACGGGCGCGGCGATATGCGGATGGGGATCGTAGTCCGTCACCGCGAAATCCTCGATCCGGTAGCCGAAGATCGTCTCCGGCCGCCGCGCGATCGTCAGGCGCGGGTGGCTGCGCGGCTGCCTCGCGAGCGTCTCCTCCACCAGATGCGCGTGGTTGAGGTAGATGTGCGCGTCACCCGCGCTCCACACCAGCTCGCCGGCTTCCAGATCGCATTGCTGCGCC
>JAYRJH010000403.1:0-2670 GCA_041906415.1 Sphingomonas sp.
ACACCGGCCGCTCCGCGCAGGACAAGTTCATCGTCAAGGACGCCGAAACCGCCGATACCGTGTGGTGGGGCAAGACGAACAAGGCGATGGAGCCGGCGCATTTCGCGGCGCTGAAGGCCGATTTCCTCGCGGCGCTGCGCGACAAGGACGATCTGTGGGTCCAGGATCTCTACGGCGGGTCGCAGCCTTCGCATCGCGTGCGGGTGCGCGTCATCAACGAGCTTGCATGGCATAACCTGTTCATCCGCACGATGCTGGTGCGGCCCGAGACGTCGGAACTGAAGGGCTTCGAGGCCGAATATACCATCATCGACCTGCCCAGCTTCCGCGCCGATCCCGCACGCCACGGCTGCCGCAGCGAGACCGTGATCGCGGTCAACTTCACCGAGAAGCTGATCCTGATCGGCGGCACCCGCTACGGCGGGGAGATGAAGAAGGCGGTGTTCGGCCTGCTCAACTATCTGCTGCCGCCGACCGGCGTGATGCCGATGCACTGCTCCGCCAACATGGGCGCTGACGGATCGACGGCGGTGTTCTTCGGCCTTTCCGGAACCGGCAAGACCACGCTTTCCGCCGATGCGAGCCGCACCCTGATCGGCGATGACGAGCATGGCTGGTCCGATACCGCCGTGTTCAATTTCGAAGGCGGCTGCTACGCCAAGATGATCCGCCTTTCCGCCGAGGCGGAACCGGAGATCTACGCGACGACGAAGCGTTTCGGCACGGTGCTCGAAAATGTCGTGATGGATGCGGAGACGCGCGCGCTCGATCTGGACGACGCCACCCTCGCCGAGAACAGCCGCGGCGCCTATCCGATCGACTTCATTCCCAATGCCTCGAAGGAGAATATGGGGGGCGTGCCGAAGACGGTCGTGATGCTGACGGCCGATGCCTATGGCGTGCTGCCGCCGATCGCGAAGCTGACGCCGGAACAGGCGATGTATCACTTCCTTTCCGGCTATACCGCGCGCGTCGCCGGGACGGAGATCGGCGTGACCGAACCGGACGCCACTTTCTCCACCTGTTTCGGCGCGCCGTTCATGCCGCGCCATCCTTCCGTTTACGGCAACCTGCTGAAGGAGCGGATCGCGAAGGGCGGGGTGGATTGCTGGCTGGTCAACACCGGCTGGACCGGCGGGAAATACGGCGTCGGCAATCGCATGCCCATCAAGGCCACCCGCGCGCTGCTGAACGCCGCGCTGGACGGCAGCCTGAACGATGTGGAGTTCCGTACCGATCCCAATTTCGGCTTCAGGGTGCCGGTGAGCGTGCCCGGTGTGGATTCGGCCATCCTCGATCCGCGCGGCACTTGGGCGAACGGCGCGGAATATGATGCGACCGCCGCGCGGCTGGTCGATCTCTTCAACGAGAATTTCGCCCAGTTCGCCGATCATGTCGACGAAGGCGTCCGCCAGTCCGCGCCGAAGGTGGCGCAGGCCGCCTGATCCCGCTCGCGCCCCGGCGCCGCGATTGCTACAGTCGCGGTTCCGGGAGCGGGTTTCGAGAGGAAGACGATGAGCATATTGGACAGCATCCTGAGCCAGCTCGGCTCCAATGTGGACGTGGCGAATCTGGCGACGAAGGTCGGCCTGTCGCACGATCAGGTGGAACAGGCGATCGCCGCGCTCGGCCAGGCGCACACCGAGCCGGGCGACACGGTGGACGGCGCGGCGCAGGCGACCGGCCTGTCGACCGATACGCTCCAGCAGATCGTCGGCCATATCGGCGGCGAGGGATCGCTCGCGCAGTTCGCGCAGATGATCGGAGCGTCGGGCGGTGAAGGCGGCGTCGGCGGCCTGCTCTCCGGGCTTGCCGGCAAGTTCCTGGGCGGCGGCGGCAGCAACGCCTGAGATTCAGTCCAGCGGCTCCAGCCGGAGCACGCCGTTCTCCACCGCGACGATCCGCATCCGCGCGCCGGCCGGGGCATCCGGGCCGGTCGCGGGCCATGTGCCGTCGCCCAGCACGGCGCGGCCGGTCCCGCCGCTGATCGGTTCCGCCACCACCACGATCGCGCCGACCACGCGCGCGGCGCGATCGTTGAGCATCGGATCGCGCGTCTCCGTCGGATAATCGCGATACCAGCGCCGCCCGACCAGCACTGCCACGATGCTCCATGCGGCGAAGCTGGCGGCTTGCGCCACAAGCGGCAAGTCCGGCAACGCGAACAGCGCCAGCCCGGTGATCGCCGCCGCGATCGCGAGGAAGATCAGGAATATGCCCGGCAGCGCCAGTTCCGCGATGCCGAGCAGCATCGCCGCGGCGATCCATGCGGCCGCCATATGATGCGTGATTTCCTCAAGGATCATTGCGGCGTCGACGACCCCTTGACGCGCGGCACGGACGCCCCGGCCTGCGGAGGGGAGGCCGCATCCGCCTTGCCCAGCGCATCGCGCGCCAGCTCGCCGATCCCGCCGAGCGTGCCGATCAGCTGCGTCGCCTCCACGGGGAACAGGATCGTCTTGGCATTGTTCGACGTGGCGAACTTGCCCACCGCCTCCACATATTTCTGCGCGATGAAATAGTTGAGCGACTGGCTCGATCCCGCCTCGATCGCGTCGGACACCAATTGCGTGGCCTTGGCCTCCGCTTCCGCCGCGCGCTCCCGTGCTTCGGCGTCGCGGAACGCGGATTCGCGCCGTCCTTCGGCTTCCAGGATGCGGGCTTGTTTTT
>JAYRJH010000404.1:0-2665 GCA_041906415.1 Sphingomonas sp.
CAGGATCAGGAACGGCTGCTCGGTCTGAGCCGCCAGGCTCGCCACCGTCTCGCGCAGGTAATCCCGTTCATTGAAGAAGGGCAGCAACGCCGACCAGCCGCTCCGGCTCCGGCGCCGTTCCCCCGTTGCCGCCGGCGCACCAGGATCTTCCTGGTGCATGAAATCCTGAAACACGCCGTCCTCCGGGCCAAAAGGTTGCAGCGGGCTTCCCCCTTCCCGCTGCATTGGCCATGACGACGCCACGCCCCGCGATCCGCACGGGGCATGGAAAAATTATTTTCGCGCCCCGAAGCGCGGCCGGTCATCTGGCGGCTTCGGCATCCCATTTCGCCACCCTGGCCTTTGCTTCGGCGAGCATCCGGTCGAGCGCGGCGCGATCCTCCACCGTGCCGCGCAGGACGACGGCGTTGACGCTCCGCGTGGCGGCGATATCCTCCAAGGGATTGCGGTCCAGCAGCACCAGATCGGCCTGCTTGCCCGTCTCCACCGAACCGTAGCGATCGAGCACGCCGAACCATTTCGGCCCCGCGCGCGTCGCCGCCGACAGCGCCTCCGCCGGGGTGAGGCCATTCTTCACATAGAGCGCCAGTTCCTGGTGCAGCCCCAGCGCCGGATAGTCGAACGAGTTCAGGAAGCCCGCATCCGTTCCCGCCATGATCGTAACGCCCGCTTTCTCCAGCATCGGCAGCACGGCCGCCGTCTGCCGGTATTCGCGATGCCGCGCCTCGATCTGCTCCGGCGTCGCCTTGGCGGCGCGATCGATGCGCCATTGATAGGTCTTGCGGATGCCCGGCCCGACATAAGCGAGGAACGCGTCTTTCGAATGATCGTCGCTGTCGAGATAGGCCAGGGTGCGCTCGATGTTCAGCGTCGGCGTCACGAACACGCCGCGCTCGCGCATCTTCGCATAGGAGGCCATGGCGGTCGCCGGATCGAAGCCGGCGTCAAGCTCCGCCTGCGCGGCCGCGCGATCGATCTTCCCCGCCGCGAAGTCGGCGGCGATCCGCGCCTCGTCCTTCACGCCGGCCTTGTAGGCGTAGCTCAGATGCTCGATCGAGCTGATCCCGGCATCGATCGCCTGCCCGACGGTGAGCGCCATCGGGATATGGCCCGACGCGCGCAGGCCATGCGCGCGCGCCTTGCGCACGGCATAGAGGAACAGCTCCGGCTTCAGCGTGCTGTCGGTGATCTTGACGAAATCGGCCTTCAGCCCGACCAGCTTCGCGATCGCGGCATCAACATCGGCCTCGGAGCCGGTTTCCAGCGTGCCCTTCCATACCGGATTTATCCCCTCGATCTTGGGGCCGGACGTGAGCAGGCGCGGGCCGAACAGCTTGCCGTCCGCGATCTCCTGCCGCCAGCCCAGCACGTCATAGGCCATGTCGCCCGCGCAATCGCGGATCGTGGTGATGCCGTAAGCGACATAGAGCGGCAGCAGCGCCTTGTTCTCATCCGCCAGCGCCGGCCCGCCGCCGAAGTGCATGTGCATGTCCCACAGGCCGGGGATCAGGAAGCGGCCCCTGCCTTCCACCTGCCGGCGCGCCTCCCAGGCTTTCGCGACCTCCGCGTCATCGCCGACCGCGACGATCTTCTCGCCCAGCGTCGCCACCGCCTGATCGGGGATGGCGCGCGCGTGCTCCACGTCGATCACCGTCGCATGGCGGATCAGCACGTCCGCCCGCTCCTTCGCCGCTGCCGACAGGGGCAGGAGCGACGCGGCCGCCATCAGGACCATTCGGGCAATCTTCACCTGCGCATCCTCCTCCGGTTATGGCGGCTGTATCGCCGCTGCGGGGTGATGCGCAAATCAGAAGTCGGGTCTGCCGATCAGCGCCGGCAGCTGTTCGAGCCATGGGCAGAGCTTCTCGTAGAGCGCGGTCACGGCCAGCAGTTCGGCGTCACGGCACGGCGCGGCGATGATCTGCATCCCCATCGGCAGCCCCGCCGCGTTGCGGTCATCACCTCCTCCGCGCTCACCTCGCGGCGGCGGATCATCGCGGCGAGCGGGACGGCGCCGCGACGGCACAATTCGGGCAAGGCGGCTTGCGGCGTGATCCTTCCTCAGGCGGCGAAGGTGTCCCTGTAGGTTTCGCGCAGGTCCTTCTTCTGCACCTTGCCCATCGCGTTGCGGGGAAGATCGGCGGCGACGAACACGCGCTTCGGTTGCTTGTAGCGCGCAAGCTCGCCCGCGATTGCGGACAGGATCGCCCGCTCGTCGATCGCGCCGCCCGGCTTCGGCACCACGACGGCCACCACCGCCTCGCCGAAATCCGCATGGGGCACGCCGATGACGGCGCACTCGCCCACGCCCGGAATCGCCTCGATCGCCGCTTCCACCTCCGCTGGATAGACATTGTAGCCGCCCGAGATCACCAGGTCCCTGGCGCGGCCGGAAATATAGACATAACCCCGCTCGTCCACATGCCCCAGATCACCGGAGATGAAGAAGCCGTCCGCGCGGAATTCCTCCTTCGTCTTTTCCGGCATCCGCCAATAACCCTTGAACACGTTGGGGCCGCGTATCTCGATCACGCCGATCTCGCCCTGCGGCAGCACCTTGCCGGTGGCTGGATCGGCGATGCGGATCTCCACGCCCGGCAAGGCGGGGCCGACGCTGCCCGGAATGCGATCGCCCGCATAGGGATTGGAGGTGTTCATGTTCGTC
>JAYRJH010000007.1:0-19262 GCA_041906415.1 Sphingomonas sp.
GGGCGCGACATGGCTGGGCGCGCCCGGCATGGTCGGCAGCGCGATCGCGGAGGGCGCGGGCCGCGCGGGCCTGCGCGTCGAGCAGGTGGATATCACGGGCCTCAAGCGGATGGACCGCGAGACGGTCTATGCCATCGCGCTGGAGAATCAGGCGTCGGACCGGCCCTTGCTGGCGGTCGATCTGGAGGCGGTGAGGAAGCGGCTGCTCGCTTATGGCTGGATTCAGGACGCCTATGTCTCGCGCCGCTTTCCGGACCGGCTGCTGATCCATATCGTCGAGCGCGAGCCGGCGGCGATCTGGCAGAACGAAGGGCAGCTTACCCTGATCGATGCGGACGGCACGCTGCTCGATCCGGTCGATCCGGCGCATATGCCCGCGGGCCTGCCGCTGGTGATCGGCCCCGGCGCGGCGCAGCAGGAGGCGGGCTACCAGAAGCTCCTCGCCGCCGCGCCCGCGCTTCGCCCGCGCGTGAAGGCGGCGACATGGGTGGGCAACCGGCGCTGGGACATCACCTTCGACACCGGCGAAACCCTCGCGCTGCCGCAGGACGGGGCGGCGCAGGCGCTGGTGAAGTTCGCGGAGATGGAAGGTGCGAAGCCGCTGCTCGGCAAGGGCTGGGTGCGGTTCGACATGCGCGATCCGGCGAAGCTGGTCGCGCGCAAGCCGGGCGCGGATAGCGGCCGGAACGATGCGGGTCAGGGCGCCGATCAGGGGGAGAACGGCGAAACGACCAGCGAAATGCGCGTCGCGCGCGTCGGCGACGTTTGAAAAAGGGGCAGGGGACATGGCGAAGGCTGCGCCGGAAGGGCTGATTACCGCGCTGGATATCGGCACGTCGAAGGTTTCCGCGATGATCGCGCAAAAGGGCGACGGCGGGGAACTGATCGTGCTCGGCACCGGCCAGCGCGAATCGAAGGGCGTGAAGCGCGGCTATATCGCCGACATGGCCGCCACCGAGGTCGCGGTGCGCGAGGCGGTGGAGCAGGCGGAGCGGATCGCCGGCATCAATATCGAGAATGTCTGGGCGGGCTTCTCCGCCGGCGGGCTGGTGTCCGACGAGGCGTTCATCGAATCCGAGCTGAACGGCCACCGCATCGAGCAGGCCGATATCGACGCGCTCTTGCAGGAGGGCCGCCAGTCGATCGACCCGCAGGGCCGCATGGTGCTCCACGCGCAGCCCGCGCTCTATACGCTCGACGGGCTGGACGGGGTGAAGAAGCCGCTTGGGCTGCATGCGGACCGGCTGGGCGTCCACATCCATGTGATCGCCGCGGACGGATCGCCCGTGCGCAACCTGGACCTGTGCGTGCGTTCCGCGCATCTGGAGGTGAAGTCGATCATCGCTTCCCCCGTCGCGACCGGCTTCGCCTGCCTGTCGCAGGAGGAGCGCGATCTGGGCGTGGCCCTTGTGGAGATCGGGGCGGGGATCACCAACGTCTCCCTGTTCGCGGGCGAGATGCTGGTCGGGCTGAAATCGATCCCGATCGGATCGGCCGACATCACCGACGACATCGCCTCCGCCTTCGGCACGACGCGCGGGCAGGCGGAGCGGATGAAATGCTTCCACGGCTCCGCCAACGCCTCCCCGCGCGACAATCACGAGATGATCACGATCCGCACGCCGGTGAGCGAGGATGAGAGCGACGCGCTCCAGATCACCAAGGCGGCGCTGATCGCGGTGATCCGCACCCGGCTGGAGCAGTTGATAGGCGAGGTGCAGGCCGCGCTGAAGGAATTGAAGTTCGAAGGGCCGATCAACCGCCAGGTGGTGCTCACCGGCGGCGGCGCGGAGCTGAAGGGCATCGCGGATTACGCGCAGCAGGTGCTGGGGCGCTCGGTGCGCGTCGGCCGCCCGCGCGGGCTGACCGGCCTGCCGGAAGCGCATGCCGGCCCGGGCTTCGCGACGCTGGCCGGCCTCGCCTTTTTCGCGGCCAACGATCCGATCGATCTGCGCGGCCTGGCGCCGCAGCAACAGCAGCAGGTTTACCGTCCGAAAGGCTTCAAGGCGCTCAAACGCCTCTTTCAAACGGTGAAGGCCAATTATTGAGCCTGCAAGATGGATTTCGGCTGGCACGGCCGGACGCTATGTTGCAGGAAGGTTAATCGAGCGAACAGCCGGACTGGCGGAGTAAATACGCGATGGGAATCGAATTCATCACCCCCGATACGGACGAACTGACGCCGCGCATCGCGGTGATCGGCGTCGGCGGCGCGGGCGGCAACGCAATCGCCAACATGATGCGCGCCGAGGTGCAGGGCGTTGATTTCCTTGTCGCCAACACCGACGCGCAGGCGCTGAAACAGTCCAACGCGCCGGAGAAGGTCCAGCTCGGCGCCAAGATCACGCAGGGCCTGGGCGCGGGCAGCCGCCCCGAGATCGGCCGCGCAGCCGCCGAGGAAACGATCGAGGAGCTGTCGAAGCGACTCGAGGGCGCGCATATGTGCTTCATCGCCGCCGGCATGGGCGGCGGCACCGGCACCGGCGCCGCTCCGGTGATCGCCAAGGCCGCGCGCGACATGGGCATCCTGACGGTCGGCGTCGTCACCAAGCCGTTCGCCTTCGAAGGCAATCGCCGCGCCAAGTCCGCCGACAGCGGGATCGAGGAGCTTCAGAAGTATGTCGATACGCTGATCGTCATCCCGAACCAGAATCTGTTCCTGATCGCCAATGCCAACACCACCTTCAAGCAGGCCTTCGAAATGGCCGACGAGGTGCTGCAGCAGGGCGTGCGCGGGATCACCGACCTGATGGTGATGCCGGGCCTCATCAACCTCGACTTCGCCGACGTCCGCTCGGTGATGCAGGAGATGGGCAAGGCGATGATGGGCACCGGCGAGGCGGATGGCGACGATCGCGCCCTGATCGCCGCGCAGAAGGCGATCGCCAACCCGCTGCTCGACGGCGTGTCGATGCAGGGCGCGAAGGGCGTGATCATCTCGATCACCGGCGGCGAGGACATGCGCCTGCTGGAGGTGGACGAGGCCGCGAACCACATCCGCGAACTGGTCGATCCCGAAGCGAACATCATCTGGGGATCGGCCTTCAACCCGGAGCTGGAGGGCAAGATCCGCGTGTCGGTCGTCGCCACCGGCATCGAGGCGGAGCCGCGCACCGAGGCGCCCGCCGCCGAGCCGGCCCGCGCGTTCAGCTTCTCCGCGCCGCGCCGCATGGAGCCGGCCGATGCCGCGCCTGCGGCCGAAGCGCCCGCCGCTCCGGCCCAGCCCGAGAATGCGCAGCCGGAAGCCGAAGCCAAGCCGGAAACCGCCACGCCGCCGGCCGAGGACGAGCTGCTGCTCGGCAGCGAGACGATCGTGCCGGAACCGGCGCCCGCGCCTGCCGCGGAGCAGCCGCGCGTGTTCGAGGACGAGACTCCGCCCGCCGCTCCCGCCCGCCGCTGGCTGTCGCCCGGCGCGGATGCGGAGGAGCCGGCCGCGCCCGCCCCGCGTGTGAAGCTGGGCGGCACCCTGTTCGAGCGGATGCAGAACGCCACCCGTGGCGCGCAGCGTCCGGAAGAGGGCGAGGGCGGCAAGGATTCGCTCGATATCCCGCGTTTCCTCCACCGCCAGAACAACCAGTGAGACGATGATGGCGAGGGGGATCGTCTCCCTCGCCATCGAAGCCGGGGGCGCGACATTCACCGCGCACCGCCCCCGGATCAGCGCGCGGGGCGTGCCGCACGGCTTGTCGGGCGGGTCGTATGGACTACATGGGATGCGGGTGGCCGGCGCTGGGGGGCGGGCGGGACACTCGGTGAGAGATATCCGTCCCACAGCCTGTTCAAGAGACACGCCGCCGCGATGAAGCGTACGATCCCTTTCGCCTTTCTGTTCCTTGCCACCGTCGCGGCGCTTCCCGCTGCCGCCCAGACCGTGCAGCCACTGCCGTCCGGCCATTCGGAGGCCGATCAGCTCGCCGATGCGATGCGCACGCTCGGGGCCAATCCGCGCGACCTCGGCGCGCTCATCAACGCGGGCGAGCTTTCGCTGCGGCTGGGCGACGCCAGCGGGGCCGCCGCCCTGTTCAAGCGCGCCGACGAGATCGATTCGATGAACGGCCGCGTGAAGGCCGGCATGGCGCGCATCCTGGTGCAGCAGGAGCGCCCGGGCGAGGCCTTGCGCTATTTCAACCAGGCGGCGGGCTATGGCCTCGATCCGCGCAGCTTCGCGGGCGATCGCGGGCTGGCCTATGACCTGATCGGCGAGCAGGAGCGCGCCCAGCGTGACTATCGCCTAGCGCTGAAGGCCGGGCCGCAGGACGAGGTGCAGCGGCGCTATGCGCTGTCGCTTGCCATTTCCGGGCGGCAGGAGGAGGCGCTGAAGGAGATCGAGCCGCTGCTGCGCACCGGCGATCGCGGCGCATGGCGCGCGCGGGCCTTCATCCTCGCGATGGGCGGCGATGTCGCGGGCGCGGAGAAGATCGCCACCACGATGATGCCCTCCGGCATGGCGAACGGGCTTGCGCCTTTCTTCCAGAAACTGCCGTCGCTCGGCTCGGTGGACAAGGCGTTCGCGGTGCATTTCGGCGAGGTGCGGGCCAGCCCCGCGCGGCTTGCGGATGCGAAGCTGATCCCGCCGCTGCCGGCGCTTGGCCCGGACCCGACCGCGCCGGTGCGCGTCGCCGCGGCGCCTCCACCTCCGTTGCTGGTCGAGCCTGCGCCGGATCGGAAGGGTCGCCGCAAGGGCAGGAACAAGGCCCCGCCGGTGCAGATCGCCGCGACCACGCCTGCACCTGCCTCCACGCCGACGCCGCAACCGCAGCCCGCGGCGAGCGCGCCGGAACCGTCGCCGCCGCGCTATCCGGGCAATGGCGTGGTGTTCGCCGCCCCGCAGGAGGTCGCGCAGAAACTGCCGCCGCGCCGCCCGATGCAGGTCGCCGCGACCCCACCGAGCCCGCCGCCGGTCGAAACCGCGAGCGTGCAGACGCCCGCGCTGTCCCGCCGGGCCTCGCGTCATGTCCCGAAGCCGCCCAAGGGTGGTGAGGATTCGATCCTGGCGAAGATCATCGCCGGGATCTCGGTGCCCGATTCCGAACTGGCCGAGGCGCGGCCCGCGCCTTCGTCCGCGCGCACGCGACGCAAGACGGCCGAACCGGAGGAGGTCGCCGAGGCGCCCAGGACCAAACAGGCGCGTGGCAAGGCGGTGAAGGCGGAGGAAGAGGTCGCCGACGTCGAAGAGCCGAAGAAGAAGACGCCCGCCCAGCGCAAGGCCGAGCAGGCGAAGAAGCTCGCCGACGCGAAAAAGGCCGAGGAGGCGAAGAAGGCCGCCGAGGAGCGCAAGGCGGCGAAGGCCGAGCCGGCGCGCATCTGGGTGCAGGTGGCGGGCGGCGCGAACGAGAGCGACCTGCCGAAGGCATGGTCCGCGGTGAAGGGCAAGACCGCGTCGCTCAGCGGCAAGCACGCCTATACTACAAAGCTGCGCGCAACGAATCGCATTGTCACCGGCCCGTTCAAGACGGAGGCGGAGGCGCGCGCGATGGTCAACAAGCTGGCGAAGGAGGGTGTTTCCGCCTTCACCTTCACCAGCGCCGCCGGCCAGAAGATGACGAAGATCGAGAGCAAGTGAGCATCGCGGCTGTTGCGCCATGGGCGTCCGATCCCGCGCGCGGGCGCGGGCGGCTCCATGCCGAGCAGCCGGACGGCCCGCGCGGGCCGCGCGACGATTACCAGCGCGATCGCGACCGGATCATCCATTCGATCGCCTTCCGCCGGCTGCGGCACAAGACTCAGGTGTTCCTCGCGCCGGACGGCGATCATTTCCGCGTCCGGCTGACGCACAGCTTGGAGGTGGCGCAGATCGGCCGCACCGTCGCGCGCACCCTGGGGCTGAACGAGGATCTCACCGAAGCGATCTGCCTCGCGCACGATATCGGCCACCCGCCCTTCGGCCATGCCGGGGAGGATGCGCTGAAGGCGGCGACGATGGCGGCGGGCGGATTCGACCACAATGGCCATGCCCTGCGCACGCTGATGCGGATCGAGCGTTCCTATCCGCGCTTCGATGGCCTGAACCTGACGTGGGAGACGCTGGAGGGGCTGGCGAAGCACAATGGTCCGGTCCGCCATCCCGGCTGGGCGCTGGCGGAGGCGGATGCGGAAGCCCGGCTGGAGCTTGGCACATGGCCGGGGCTGGAGGCGCAGATCGCCGCGATCGCGGACGATATCGCCTATGACAATCACGATATCGACGACGGCCTGCGCGCCGGCCTGCTGAAGCCGGAGCAATTGCTCGACGTGCCGCTGGTGGCGCGCGGCTGGGCGGCGGCGCGCGCGCGCTTCCCCGACATTTCCGACCGGCGACTCTCGCGTGAACTGGTGCGGCAGCAGATCGGCACGATGGTGCTCGACCTCATGGACGAAACCCGCCGCCGCATCGCCGAATCCGGCGTGCGTGACATGGCGGACGTGCGCGCGGCCGGACGCGCGCTGGTCGCCTTTTCGGATGCGATGCGGGAGGAAGAGCGCGACCTCAAGCGCTTCATGTATGCCAACCTCTACCACCATCCGCGCCAGCTCGAGGCGGCGGAGGCGGCGCATCAGGTGGTGGCGGGGCTGTTCGCGGCCTTCCACGCCGATCCCCTGCTGATGCCGGAGGAATGGCGCACGGGCCTGCCCGATGAGGAGCCGGCGCTCACCCGCCACATCGCGGACTATATCGCCGGCATGACCGATCGATTCGCGATCCGGGAATATGAGCGGGTGATCGGCCCGGCGCGAATGCCGGAGGGGTTCTAGCCCGCCGTCGGGCTGGGCTTGCCGAAGCCCCACCTTCCACCGTCATGCCAGGCTTGGCGCGGCATCCAGAATCGCAGGCGATGTCGCCTTTGGCTCTGGATGCCGGATCAAGCCCGGCATGACGAAGTATATGATGCGGTCTTCGCCCGAGGCGTCAGGCGGCCAGCGCCACCTCGTAATGCGCGGTCGTCTTGGCGGCGACTTCCTCCGCGGTCACGCCCGCCGCCAGCTCGATCAGGCGGAAGGGCGAATCGTGATCGGGGCGCTGGAACACCGCGAGATCGGTGACGATCATGTCCACCACGTTCCTGCCGGTCAGCGGCAGCGTGCAGGCGGGAATGAACTTCGGATCGCCGTTCTTGCTGGTATGTTCCATCACCACGATGATCTTCTTCACGCCGGCGACGAGGTCCATCGCGCCGCCCATGCCCTTGATCATCTTGCCGGGGATCATCCAGTTGGCGATGTCGCCGTTCCCGGCCACTTCCATCGCGCCGAGCACGGTGAGATCGATATGCCCGCCACGGATCATCGCGAAGCTCTGGTCGGAGCCGAAATAGACCGAGCTTGGCAGCTCGCTGATCGTCTGCTTGCCCGCGTTGATGAGATCGGGATCGACCTGATCGTCATAGGGGAACGGCCCGATGCCCAGCATCCCGTTTTCGGACTGGAGCGTCACCTCCACGCCCGCCGGAATGTGGTTCGCCACCAGCGTCGGGATGCCGATGCCGAGGTTGACGTAGAAGCCGTCCTGCAATTCCTTCGCGGCGCGCGCCGCCATTTCGTCACGCGTCCACGCCATCACGCATTCTCCCGCTGGCGGGTGGTTCGGAACTCGATCTTCTTCTCGTAGGGCGCCCCCACGATCAGCCGGTTCACATAGATGCCGGGCAAATGGATCTGATCGGGATCGAGGCTGCCGACCGGCACCACTTCCTCCACCTCGGCGACGCAGATCCTGCCTGCGGTCGCCATCGGCTGGTTGAAGTTGCGCGCCGTCTTGCGGAAGATCAGGTTGCCCGCCTCGTCCGCCTTCCAGCCCTTGATGATCGAGAGGTCCGCGCGGATGCCGCGTTCGAGGATATAGTCCTCGCCGTCGAACACCTTCACTTCCTTGCCCTCGGCCACCTGCGTGCCGACGCCCGTCTTCGTGTAGAAGCCGGGGATGCCCGCGCCGCCCGCGCGGCAGCGCTCGGCCAACGTGCCCTGCGGGCAGAATTCCACCTCAAGCTCGCTCGCGAGATACTGGCGCTCGAACTCCTTGTTCTCGCCCACATAGGAGGAGATCATCTTCTTCACCTGCCGCGTGCGCAGCAGCTTGCCCAGCCCCTCGCCGTCGATCCCGGCGTTGTTGCTGGCGATGGTGAGGTTCTTCGTGCCGGCGGCGAGGATCGCGTCGATCAGCCGCTCGGGAATGCCGCACAGGCCGAAACCGCCCGCGCAGATCGTCATGCCATCGAACAACGCGCCTTCCAGCGCGGCGGCGGCGTCGGGATACAGCTTCTTCATCACTCTCTCCGTTCGTCCGCATCGCGGTAGCGATGCACGGACGCCGCCGCAAGCCAAGTTGAATGGCAGTTCAACTTGAACGGCGGGCGGCCGGAAAGCCGGGCCTCAGAACAGTCCGCGCTCCACCTCCAGCGCGTCGGCCAGATCGTCGAGCGCCTGCGCCTCGCCCGACACCTTGATCGCGTGCATCCCCAGCATCGCGGCCGGCTTGCAGTTGATGCCGAGGTCGTCGAGGTAGACGCAGCATTCCGCCGGCTTGGCGAAATGCTCCAGCATCATCCGATAGATGCGCGGATCGGGCTTGCGGACGCCCACCTTGCTCGATTCGATCACGCAATCGAACCGCGCCAGCACCTCGCTCACGGCCCGCGCCCGCTCGCTGCTGCGCTCCATGCCCGCGCCTTCGCCGGCGGGCACGTTGTTGGTGATGCAGCCGAGATGATAGCCGTGGCGCTTCAGCCAATCGAGCGCGTGGACCATGCGCGGGCGGATATCGCCGGCCAGCACCGCCAGCACGTCCTCCCCCCGCAATTCATGGCCCAGCGCCTTGGCTTCCTCCGCGAAGGCGGCGCCGAAGCCGGCCGAATCGATCTCCGCCCGCTCGAACCGCGCCCAGGCATTGTCGTCGGGCGAGAGGGCGTTCACCTTGCGGATGAAATCCCTGGGCAGCCCGCGGTCCCGCTCCAGCCGGTTGAAAGCCTCGAACGGGGAGGACGTGACCACCCCGCCGAAATCGAAGATCACTGTATCGCGCTTCATCGCGTCGACCCGTGCCCCGGAGCGGGCATCGCCGTCAATATTCCAGCTTGAGGCCGGGGCGTTTCCAGCGCGTCTTCACCAGCCGCCCGGTGCCGGAAAGCGTGATCCACGCATCCATCATGTCCGCGCCGCCGAAGCAGATGTTGGTGGTGAAGATATCGTCGGTGGCGACGAACTCCACCAGCTCGCCTTCGGGGGAAACCACGCTGATCCCCGATTCCCCGATCGTCGCCACGCAGATGTTGCCCGAAGCCTCCATCGCCAGCGAATCGAAGAATTTATATCCCGCCGGGCGATAGAGCGGGATGCCCGGGCCGCCCGGCCCTGCGTCGGGCGCCACTTTGCCGGGGGCGGTGATGTTGAACTTCATCAGGCGGCAGGTGTAGGTCTCGGCGGCGTAGAGCGCCTTGCCGTCCGGCGACAGGCCGCAGCCGTTGGGATTGTTCGAGGGGAAGATCACCTCCTCCAGATGGCTGCCGTCCGCCTTCGCGTAGAAGATGCCGACGATATCGTGCGCGCGTTTCGCATAATCCACCTTGCCGTGATCGGTGAACCAGAAGCCGCCATGGGCATCGAACACGATGTCGTTCGGCCCGCGCAGGGTGCAGCCGAAATCGCCGGACTTGTAGAGCACCTCCACCTTGCCGGTTGCGGGATCGATCCGTTCGATCCGGCCGCCCGAATAGTTTTTCGGTTGCCGTCCGATTCGACATATTCGAACCCGCCGTTGTTGCAGCAATAGAGCATTCCGTCCGGCCCCATGGCGAGGCCGTTGGGGCCGCCGCCCGGCTCCGCCACCCTTTCCTTGCGGCCTTCGGGGGTGACGCGCGTGATGCGGCCCGATTCGATTTCCACCAGGATGATGCTGCCGTCCGGCATCCACACCGGGCCTTCGGGAAAACGCAGGCCATCGGCCACCAGGGTGAAGTCGCTCACGCCGCCACTCTCCTTTTTCCGTTGTCTTTCGAAACGAGGATCGGCCAGCGCGGGCGGCTTGGCAAGGGACGGTTTTGGGCCCTAGTGTCCGACGATGGCGAATGTGAAACGCACCGGGGGACGCATCCTCGTCGATCAGCTTGTGGCGCAAGGCTGCGAGCGCATCTTCACCGTGCCGGGGGAGAGCTTCCTCGCGGTGCTGGACGCCCTGGTGGACACGCCGGCGATCGATGTCGTCACCTGCCGGCAGGAGGGCGGCGTGGGCTTCATGGCCTGCGCGGACGGCGCGTTGACCGGGCGGCCGGGCGTCGCCTTCGTCACGCGCGGGCCGGGCGCGACCAACGCCTCGATCGGCGTGCATGTCGCGATGCAGGACAGCCAGCCGATGATCCTGTTCGTCGGCGACGTCGATCGCGGCACGCGCGATCGGGAGGCGTTCCAGGAGATCAATTTCGAGGCGATGTTCGCTCCGCTCGCCAAATGGGCCGCGCGGATCGACGATGCGCGGCGCATCCCGGAATATGTCGCGCGCGCCTATGCCGTGGCGATGAACGGACGGCCCGGCCCGGTGGTGCTCGCGCTGCCGGAGGACATGCTGCTGGAGGATGCGGAGGCGATCGACCGCCCGCGCGTCGAGCGCATCGCGCAGGCCCCGGACGCGGCGGCGATCGACACGCTGGCGGAAATGCTCGCCCATGCGGAGCGCCCGGTGGCGATCATCGGCGGCGCTGGATGGGATCATGACGCGGCGCGCGATTTCTCCGCCTGGGCGGGGCGCGTGGGGATTCCGCTCGTCGCGGCGTTCCGGCGGCAGGATGCGGTGCCGAACGACTGCCCGGCCTATGCCGGCAATCTCGGCTACGGCCCGAACCCGAAGCTCGCCGCGCGGGTGAAGGCGGCGGACCTGCTGCTGGTGATCGGCGCGCGTCTCGGCGAGGCGACGACCGACGGCTATACGCTCGTCACCCCCGATCATCGGGGGCAGCGGCTGATCCACGTCCACCCGGACGCGGACGAGCTGGGCATGACCTATGCCACCGATCTCGCGATCTGCGCGACGATGGCGGGCTTCGCGGCGGCAGTCGCGGCGGTGGATGCGCCCGCGCGGGGAGACGCGGCGGCGGCCCATGCCGAATATCGCGACTGGTCCACGCCCCGCCCGCGCGAGGGCGTGGCGATGGACCTCGGCCCGTGCGTCGCGGCGATGCGGGAGCGGCTGCCGGCGGACACGATCATCTGCAACGGCGCCGGCAATTTCTCCGGCTGGTGGCATCGCTACTGGCCTTATGCCGGGCCGGGGACGCAGCTTGCGCCGACGGCGGGCGCGATGGGCTATGGCGTGCCGGCGGCGGTGGCGGCATCGCTGCGCCATCCGGAGCGGATGGTTGTGGCGCTGGCGGGCGACGGCGATTTCCTGATGAACGGGCAGGAGCTGGCGACCGCCGTGCAGCACGGCTGCGACATGCTGGTGATCGTGGTGGACAATGGCGCCTACGGCACGATCCGCATGCACCAGGAGCGCGAATTTCCCGGCCGCGTCTCCGCGACGCGGCTCGCCAATCCCGATTTTGCGCTGCTGGCGCGGGCCTATGGAGGATGGTCCGAGACGGTGACGCGGACCGGGGACTTCGCCCCCGCGCTGGAGCGCGCGATGGCGGTGCGCGGCCTGCGGCTGCTGCATGTGAAGACCGATGTGGAGCAGATCACCGCCGGCACCACGCTCTCCGCGATCGCGCGGCGCTGACCCCTCCCCCCGCGAGGAGGAGGGGCTTTCGTGGCGTCAGAAGCGCAGGCCGATCCCGGTCAGCACGCCGTTGGTGGTGTAGCCGTCGGCATAATTGGCGTAGCGATATTCGCCCTTGAGATAGGCGGCGGGTGAGATCTTCACCTCCGCCCCGGCCGCCAGCAGCACGCCGTCCAGATCGCGCACGTCGTTCAACTCGCGCACCTGCAGGTTGGTGTAGCCTACCTTGCCGTAGAGCAAGGCGGTGGAGGTGATGGGCGTGCCGATCCGTCCGGCGACGTCGAATTCGCGGCGGCTGCGCAGCGCGTCATCGGCATAGGAGACGTCGGATAAATTCATCCCCGCCTCCGCGCCGATCAGCACATGCGGCGACACCGCCTTGTCATAGCCGAGCGCGAAGCCGTAGCCCACGTCGCTCGCCTTGTCGCGGCCCGCGCCGCCGATGTTCGACACGTCGAAACGGAGCTGGTCCAGCCCCACCGTCGCCTCGACGCGCGGGCCCTTGAAGGCGGCGGCATCCTGCGCGGCGGCCGGGGCGGCGGCGAACATGGCCGCCATGGCGGCGGCCAGGGCGGCGACGGGTGCGGGGAAATGGTGATACATGACGCATACTCCTCGAAAAACCGCGCCGCCCGGAAAAACAGGGACGGCGCGGGATGAGGAGAGACCACCCGCGCTTTTCGCCGATATTGTATGGCTTTGCAGGAATAGGGCGGCTTTGCGGCCGATTGTCGCGCGCGTTTCACCGGCGTGACATGGAAAGGAAAGGGCCGTCCCCGGTATCCCGGAAACGGCCCTTCCATATCACAAGCTGCGGTGGGATCAGATCTTGTTGCCCATCGCGCCCTTTACGTCGCCGGCGACCTTCTGGGCCTTGCCTTTCATCTCCTGCGCGACGCCTTCGGCTTCCATCTTGGCGTCGGCCGCGCTGCGCTTGGCGGGGTCCTTGTCGGCCATGGCCTGCTTGGCCTTGCCGACCAGTTCGTTCACCTCGCCTTTGATCTTGTCGACCATCTCACCCATGTGGGATCTCCTTGTTGAGTGAAGAACCAACACGCCGGGAGAGAGCAGGTTCCCTCAGATGAGACCGGCGAGCGGACTGGAGGGATCGGCGTAGCGGCGCTTCTGCATCCGCCCCGCGCGATAGCTGAGCCGCCCCGCTTCCACCGCCGCCTTCATCGCGGCGGCCATCAGGATCGGGTCTTTCGCCTCGGCGATGGCGGTGTTCATCAGCACGCCGTCGCAGCCAAGCTCCATCGCGCGCGCCGCGTCGGAGGCCTGGCCCACGCCGGCATCGACCAGCACCGGCACGCTCGCGCCCTCCACGATCAGGCGGATCGTCACCTCGTTCTGGATGCCGAGGCCGGAGCCGATCGGCGCGCCCAGCGGCATGATCGCCACGGCGCCGGCATCCTCCAGTCTTTTCGCCGCGATCGGATCGTCGACGCAATAGACCATCGGGAGGAAGCCTTCCTTCGCGAGGATTTCGGTCGCGCGCAGCGTCTCCACCATGTCCGGGTAGAGCGTGCGCGCCTCGCCCAGCACCTCCAGCTTCACCAGATCCCAGCCGCCCGCCTCGCGCGCCAGCCGCAGGGTGCGGATCGCATCCTCGGCCGTGAAGCAGCCGGCGGTGTTGGGCAGATAGGTCACCTTCTTCGGATCGATGAAGTCGGTGAGCATCGGCGCATCGGGATCGCTGACGTTCACGCGGCGCACCGCGACCGTCACGATCTCCGCGCCGGACGCTTCCAGCGCGGCGGCGTTCTGCGCGAAATCCCTGTATTTCCCCGTCCCGACGATCAGCCGCGAGCGGAAGGTGCGACCCGCGACCGTCCATGTATCGTCATGGTCGCCGCCGCCGACGAAGTGGACGATCTCCAGCTCGTCGCCGTCCTCCACCCGAACCTCGCCGAGCGTGGAACGGGGCACGATCTCCAGATTGCGCTCCACCGCGATCTTTTCGGGCGCGAGGCCCAGTTCGTTCGCCAGCCCTGCGAGCGTGATGCCGTCCGCGACACGGCGATGCTCGCCGTTCACGGTGATCGAGATGGTGCCGTCGGTATGCGTCATGGCGCGCCATCTAGTGTCGCGCGTCGGCAGGGGCAATGTTGCGCTTGGCCGCGCGCAATGCGAGAAGGCGCGCGATGAACGGCCTGATCTACGTCCTCAACGGCCCGAACCTGAACCTGCTCGGCACGCGCGAGCCGGAAATCTACGGCCACGACACGCTCGACGATATCGCCGGACGGCTGGAAGACCGTGCGCGCGAGCTGGAGCTGGAGATCGACATGCGCCAGTCCAATCACGAGGGGCATCTCGTGGACTGGCTGCATGAGGCGCAGGCGCATGATGCGCGGGCCGTGATCCTGAACGCCGGCGCCTTCACGCATACGTCGATCGCGCTCCACGATGCGATCAAGGCGGTGCGGACGCCGGTGATCGAGGTCCATCTGTCGAATCCCCACACGCGGGAGGAATTTCGCCACATCTCCTTCGTCGGGCGCGCGGCGAAAGGCACGATCGCGGGGTTCGGCGCAACATCCTATATGCTCGCGCTTGAAGCGGCGGCGCGGTTCTGACAGAGCGCGCGCCCTCGCATTTTCACGGGGAACACTGGTCGCATGGCTGACAACGAAGACAATAAGGGCGCGATGAAGGTCGATGTCGGGCTGGTGCGCCAGCTCGCCGAGCTGCTCGATACGACCCAGCTTACCGAAATCGAGGTGGAGGACGGCGATCGCAAGATCCGCGTGGCGCGCAAGGCCGCGCCGGCGCCGGCCGCGCATTACGCGCCGGCCCCGGCGGCCGCACCCGTCGCCGCCGCTCCGGTGGAAGCGCCCGTCGCTGCGCCGAGCCATGCCAATGCGGTGCGCTCGCCGATGGTGGGCACCGTCTATCTCGCCGCGGAGCCGGGGGCCGCGCCGTTCATCGCGGTCGGCAAGCAGGTGAAGGCGGGCGAGACGCTGCTGATCGTCGAGGCGATGAAGGTGATGAACCCGATCACCGCGCCCGCCGGCGGCACGGTGAAGGCGGTGCTGGTGGAAAATGGCCAGCCGGTCGAGTTCGATCAGCCGCTCGTCGTCGTCGAGTAGCCTTTCCATGCCCCAGATCAAGAAACTGCTGATCGCCAACCGTGGCGAGATCGCGCTCCGCATCCATCGCGCCTGCCATGAGATGGGCATCAAGACGGTCGCGGTCCATTCCACCGCCGATGCCGATGCGATGCACGTGCGCCTCGCGGACGAGGCGATCTGCATCGGGCCGCCGTCGGCCGCCGAAAGCTATCTCAACATCCCGAACATCATCTCGGCCGCCGAGATTTCGGGGGCGGACGCGATCCATCCCGGCTACGGCTTCCTTTCCGAAAACGCCAAGTTCGCGGAGATCGTGGAGGCGCACGGCCTGATCTTCGTCGGGCCGAAGCCCGAACATATCCGCATCATGGGCGACAAGGTGGAGGCGAAGCGCACCGCCGGCGCGCTTGGCCTGCCGCTCGTCCCTGGCTCCGACGGCGCGATCACCGACGTCGAGGAAGCGAAGAAGCTCGCGGCGGAGATCGGCTATCCCGTGCTCATCAAGGCCGCTTCCGGCGGCGGCGGGCGCGGCATGAAGGTGGTGCCGTCCGAGGACCAGCTCGAAACGCTGATGCAGCAGGCGGGGTCCGAGGCGAAGGCGGCGTTCGGCGACGCCACCGTCTATATGGAGAAATATCTCGGCAACCCGCGCCACATCGAGTTCCAGGTGTTCGGCGACGGCGAGGGCAACGCGATCCATCTGGGCGAGCGCGACTGCTCGCTCCAGCGCCGCCACCAGAAGGTGCTGGAGGAAGCGCCGTCCCCCGTCATCACCGAGGCGGAGCGCGAGCGGATGGGCGGGATCGTCGCCAGGGCGATGGCCGACATGGGCTATCGCGGCGCGGGCACGATCGAGTTCCTGTGGGAAGACGGCGACTTCTACTTCATCGAGATGAACACCCGCCTCCAGGTCGAGCATCCTGTGACGGAGATGGTGACGGGCCTCGATCTCGTGCGCGAGCAAATCCGCATCGCGGAGGGGCATCCGCTGACGCTCCGCCAGCAGGACGTGCATATCCGCGGCCACGCGATCGAATGCCGCATCAACGCCGAGGACCCGCGCACCTTCGCGCCTTCGCCGGGGCTGGTGAAGCAGTTCCATGCGCCGGGCGGCATGCATGTGCGCGTCGATTCGGGGCTGTATGCCGGCTATAAGGTGCCGCCTTATTACGACAGCATGATCGCCAAGCTGATCGTCTACGGCACCACGCGGCAGGGCGCGCTGCGCCGCCTGCGCCGCGCGCTGGAGGAGTTCGTGATCGAGGGGATGAAGACCACCATCCCGCTGCATCAGGCCCTGCTCGACGATCCCGAATTCCAGGAAGGCCGATATACGATCAAATGGCTGGAGGAGTGGCTGGCGAAACAGGGGGCCTGAGCGCCAGCACCCCGCCGCCCGCGCCGATTTAAGGATTCGCGCGGGCACGGCGGTTGTGTTAATAACGCCTCAACCATACCGCGGCTCGACACGCGGAGCAGGGGTCGCATAACGCATCCGGAGGATAGGTTATGCGTAATGCACTGATTTCCGCAGCGACCGTCGCATTGGCGGCGGCGACAGCACCGGCGTTCGCGGCCACCAACGTCATCCCGACCAGCACCTCGTCGATCACGTCCACCGGCGGCGATGGCGTGCTGCGCGATTCAACATGGCTGGCCGGCTCGGCGTCATCGGATATCAACACCATCACCGACGGCGTCCTGGCGCCCGAACGCCAGCAGTGGAACAACGGTTCCTTCTGGTGGGACCAGGCGACGATGCAGGGGGCGCTTTACGTCACGCTGCAACTCGCGCAGAGCTTCACCTTCGACCGCCTGATCGTTCAGGCCGACGACAACGATGATTATCACGTCGAATATTGGAACGGATCGAGCTGGCAAACGGCGTTCGACGCCAACGCGACCGGCGGCTGGGGGCTGATCACGCGCGACAGCGGCGCGCTGACGCCGTTCACCACCGATCTCTTCCGCCTCTCCGCAACGGGCGGCGACCAATATTATGCGATCTCGGAATTCCAGGCGTTCGGCACGGCGGTGCCCGAGCCCGCGAGCTGGGCGCTGACGATCCTGGGCTTCGGCGCGATCGGCGCGACGATGCGCCGCCGCAAAAGGGTGGCTGTCCGCTTCGCCTGAAACGCGCGCCTTGCGTCCTCCCCCATGACGGGCCACCATCGTCCGTCGAACGGGGGAGGCAACGCATGTTCATCGGCCATTACGCTCCGGCCCTGCTCGCCGCGACCAGCCCGCGCGCGCAGCGGCTGGGGCCGTTGTTCGTCGCGGCGCAGCTGGTGGATATCGCCTTCTTCGCCTTCGTCCTGCTCGGCGTGGAGCATATGCGCGCCGTCCCCGGCTTCACCGCGATGAACGCGATGGACCTCTACGACATGCCCTATACGCACAGCCTGATCGGAGCGCTGGGCTTCGCGGCGGCATGGGCGATCGGCACGCGGCTGCTCGGCGGGGGCTGGGCGGCGGCGTGGATCGGTGCTGCGGTGGTGGCGTCGCACTGGCTGCTGGACCTGATCGTCCATGCGCCGGACCTCACCTTGCTCGGCCATGGGCAGCGCTATGGCCTGGCCTTGTGGAACAGCCCCGCGATCGAGATGCCGCTGGAACTGGCGCTGACCTTCGGCGCATTGCTGTTCTACGCGATCCGCACGCGAGGGAAGCTGCTTCCGCTCGCGCTGCTGGCGACGGCGCTGGCAGTCGTGCAAGCGGTCAACTGGATGGAGCCGCAGCCCAGCGCGGTGATCGACCCGGTGCCGGCCTCGCAACCCGTGCTGGCGCTGGTGGCCTATGTGCTGCTCGCGGCGCTTGCCTTCTGGGTGGGACACACCCGAATCCGCAAGGTTGGACCGCGCGTCCGGCTGGTCTAGGACAGGGACATGAAGGCAAAAATCTGGCACAATCCGCGCTGCTCCAAATCGCGCGAGGCGCTTGCGCTGCTCGAGGCGGCGGGGGCGGAGATCACGATCGTCGAATATCTGAAGCACCCGCCGACGCGCGACGAACTCGCCCGCGTCTACGCCCGTGCCCGCGATGCGCAAGGATGCGCCGAAGCTGGCCGACGATGACGATGCGCTGGACGCGATGGCGGCCGATTCCGCGCTGATCGAACGCCCGGTGGTGGAAACGGAAAAAGGCGCCGTCATCGCCCGCCCGCCGGAACGCGTGCGCGAGATTCTGTGAACCGCGCGTAACATTATTACCCAAAAACCCTGAAAAGCGGGCTATCGCAAAAGCCCGTTTCTCGGTTAATGCGCGGCCATCATGGCAACTCGTCCCCTCACGCTCTACGAAAAGGTCTGGAACGCGCATGTCGTCGAACGGCGCGACGATGGTTCCTGCCTCATCTATATCGACCGGCACCTCGTTCATGAGCCCGCAGGCGTTCGAGGGGCTTCGCGCGGCGGGGCGCAAGGTGCGGCGGCCGGACCTGACGCTGGCCGTGCCCGACCATAACCTGCCGACGACGCCGCGCGTCGATGCGGCGGGCCGCGAACTGCCGATCGCGGACCCGGAGAGCGCGACGCAGCTCGCCGCGCTGCGCCACAACGTCGCGGAATTCGGCGTGCCCTATATCGACGCGCTCGCGCCCGCGCAGGGCATCGTCCATGTCGTCGGACCGGAGCAGGGCTTCACATTGCCGGGCACCACCGTGGTGTGCGGCGACAGCCACACTTCCGCGCACGGGGCGCTGGGCGCGCTGGCCTTCGGCATCGGCACCAGCGAGGTGGAGCATGTGCTCGCCACGCAGACGCTGATCCTGTCGCGGTCGAAGACGATGGAGGTGCGCGTCGACGGCGCGCTAGGCTTCGGCGTCAGCCCGAAGGACGTGATCCTCGCGATCATCGGCCGGATCGGGGCGGCGGGCGGCACGGGCCATGTCATCGAATATACCGGCGATGTGATCCGCGCCATGTCGCTGGAGGGACGGCTGACGGTCGCCAACATGTCGATCGAGGGCGGCGCGCGCGCCGGCATGATCGCGCCGGACGACATCACCTTCGCCTATCTGAAGGGCCGTCCGATGGCGCCTGCGGGCGAGGATTGGGACAAGGCCGTCGCATGGTGGCGCAGCCTCTCCAGCGATGCTGGCGCGGTTTATGACAAGAAGGTGGTGCTCGCCGCGAGCGACATCGCGCCCGGCCTCACCTGGGGCACCAGCCCGGAGGACGTGGTGCCGATCACCGGCGTCGTGCCCGATCCTGAGAGCTTCGCCGATCCCTCCAAGCAGGCGGCGGCGCGCAAGTCGCTCGATTACATGGGGCTCGTGCCGGGCACGCGGATGCAGGACGTGGCGATCCAGCACGTCTTCATCGGAAGCTGCACCAACAGCCGGATCGAGGATTTGCGCGCGGCGGCCGCCGTCGCCAATGGGCGGCATGTGGCGGATGGCGTGCACGCGATGGTCGTCCCCGGCTCCGGCCTGGTGAAGAAGCAGGCCGAGGCGGAGGGGCTGGACCGGATCTTCACCGCCGCCGGCTTCGAATGGCGCGAGCCGGGCT
>JAYRJH010000405.1:0-2659 GCA_041906415.1 Sphingomonas sp.
CCTGGTTCGTACTCGCGGGGGGGCTTGCGCTGTTCGCCTTTGCCGTTCTGGCGCGGAATTACGATTGGATCGACGCGCTGATCGCCGTGGTCGCGCTCGCCGTGGGGATCGTGCCGGAAGGGCTGCCGGCGGTCATCACGATTACTCTCGCGATCGGCGTGCGGCGGATGGCGGGGCGCAACGCCGTCATCCGAAAGCTCCCGGCCGTCGAAACGCTCGGCGCGACCTCGGTGATATGCACCGACAAGACCGGCACGCTCACACGCAACGAAATGACGGCCCGCCGCGTCATCACCGAGCGGCATACGATGATCGCGAGCGGATCCGGCTATGTTCCCGATGGTCAAATCCGGATCGTCGGGTCCGGGGACCAGGCAGAGGCTATGGCCGATGCGATGCCACTGATCCGCTGCGGGCTGCTGTGCAACGATGCCGCGCTGCGCAAGGTCGGTGCGGAATGGCGTGTCGAGGGCGATCCGATGGAGGGGGCCCTCTTCGCCCTGGCAATGAAGGCGGCCATCGATCCGGAGCAGGAGCGGGCGGAATGGGAGCGGCTCGACGAGATTCCCTTCGACGCCGCGCATCGCTTCATGGCGACGCTCTACCGGGGTTCCAACGGCACGCGCTTGCTGTTCGTGAAGGGCGCGCCCGAAGCGCTCTTGGCGATGACCGCGCCCGACAATTGTTCCTATTGGGAGAGTTCCATCGCTACCGCCGGAAGCGAGGGCGAGCGCGTTCTCGCCTTCGGCGCGAAGGAAATGCCTGCCGGCAGCGAACGGATCTTGTTCGAAGATCTCTCGACCGGCGTGTGCCTCCTGGGCCTTGTCGGCTTCATCGATCCGCCTCGCGCGGAGGTCAAGGACGCCATCGCCGAATGCCGGTCCGCCGGAATCGGCGTCAAGATGATCACTGGCGATCATGCGGCGACGGCGCTGGCGATCGCCCGGCAACTCGACCTTGCCGACGACCCGCGCGTGCTGACCGGGCTGGAACTGGAAAAGCTTCCGGACACCGAACTGGAGCAAGCGGTCGTGGATGTCTCGGTCTTCGCCCGGACCAGCCCGGAACATAAATTGCGGATCGTCCGTGCGCTGCAGGCTCAGGGAAAGATCGTCGCGATGACGGGGGACGGCGTGAACGACGCGCCGTCCCTCAAGCAGGCCGATGTCGGGGTCGCCATGGGCATCAAGGGCACCGAAGCGTCGAAAGAAGCGGCTTCCATGGTGCTGCTCGACGATAATTTTGCCTCGATCGTCAGCGCCGTTCGCGAAGGCCGAACGGTCTACGACAACATTCGCAAGGTCATTTCCTGGGAAATCCCTACGAACGGCGGTGAAACACTGGCGGTCGTATTGGCGATCCTGCTGGGCTTCGCGCTGCCGATGACGGCGACGCAGATCCTCTGGGTGAACCTCGTCCTCGCCGCCACGCTCGGCCTCGTGCTGGCGTTCGAGCCCACGGAACCCGGTGCGATGTTGCGCCGGCCACGGGAGCGCGGCGCGCCGTTGCTTTCGCCGTTCCTGCTTTGGCGTGTCCTTCTCGTCTCTGTGCTGTTCGCGGCCGTCACTCTCGGAATCTTTTTCCATGTTCTGGCGCAAGGCCGGAGCCTGGAGATGGCGCGCACCATGGTCGTCAACATGTTCATCATCGCGGAGATCTTCTACCTCTTCAACGTCCGCTATCTCCACATGACGTCCCTGACATGGCGCGGCGCGATCGGTACCCCCGCCGTGTTGATCGCGATCGGCGTTCTCGTCATCGGCCAGGCGTTCTTCACCTATGCGCCGTTCATGAACGCAATCTTCCATTCGCGGCCGCTCGGCTTCGCGGACTAGGCGTTGCTGGTGGCGTGCGGCATGCTTCTCATGCTGCTGCTGGAGTTGGAGAAGCATGTGATGCGGCGACTGGGCTGGTTTAGCGAACTTAATAATCAGGAGGACATGCCATGACGCGTGACGGTTTCCCTAAATGCATCGCGCTCGCGACCGACCTCAGCCATCGTTGCGACCGTGCCTTCGATCGCGCCCTGCTGGTAGCCCAGGCATGGCGGGCGGAGCTTATGGTCATCCACGCGCTGAACCCGCCGGAAGACGGGATGCTGTCCGTCCGACTCGGCGATCTGCCGTCCTGGCGTCGGCCTCTCGAAGACCCGGTGCGGGCGGCGCGCCATCGCATCTACCACGACCTTGTTCGCGAGGCGCCGCCAATCGACATTTCGGTCCACGTCGAAACCGGCTCGCCGGCACCGGTCGTCCTCGATATCGCCGGAAAGGGCGAGGCGGGCCTGATCGTCACCGGCGTGGCTCGCGATGGGCCGCTCGCCCGGATGCTGCTCGGCGATACCGTGGACCGGCTGATCCGCAAGGCGCCCGTTCCGATCCTGATCGTACGCGACCGCGCTTTCGAGCCTTACCGCGCCATGGTGGTCGCGACAGATTTCTCCGCGCCCGCCCGGATCGCTCTGGAGACCGCCGTCCGCTTTTTTCCCGATGCGGCTATCTCCCTTTTCCACGCCTACGATGTGCCCTTCGCGGGCTATCTCGGCCGATCGGAAATCGAACGGCAATTCGAGGGTTATGGCGAGGCCGCGGCCGACAAGTTCCTTGCCGAAGCGGGACTGTCTGATGTGGCGGCCCGGAACGTCACGCGCATGATCGAG
>JAYRJH010000406.1:0-2650 GCA_041906415.1 Sphingomonas sp.
GCTCCGGCGCCAACACCGCATGGGTGCCTTCGCCGACCGCCGCGACGCTGCACGCCACGCATTATCATCGCGTCGACGTCTTCGACCGCCAGCGCGAGCGCGCGGCGGAGCCGGTCGCGCCGCTCGCGAAGCTGCTGACGGTGCCGGTCGCCACCGGGCGCAACTGGCAGGCGGATGAGGTGCGCGAGGAACTGGACAATAACGCGCAGGGCATCCTCGGCTATGTCGTGCGCTGGATCGACCAGGGGATCGGCTGCTCGAAGGTGCCGGATATCCATGACGTGGGGTTGATGGAGGATCGCGCGACCTTGCGCATCTCATCCCAGCATATCGCCAACTGGCTGCTCCATGGCGTCGCGACAAAGGATCAGGTGGACGAGGCCTTCGCGCGGATGGCGGCGAAGGTGGATGCGCAGAACGCGGGCGACGCCGCTTACCGTCCGATGGCGGGGGAGGGCGACGCGAACCTAGCCTTCCGGGCGTCCAGGGCGCTGGTGTTCGAGGGCGTGGAGCAGCCGAGCGGCTATACCGAGCCTCTCCTCCACAAATTCCGTGCGGAGGCCAAGGCGCGCTGATAAGCGCACGTGGAATCCATTCGTCGTTTCCGGCTGCGCGGGAATGACGGGGTTGGGGAGACGCGCGCGTGACGCTTCATATGTGGTGGCTTTTCGTATTGGCCGTGTTCCTGCTTTCGGGAACGCCGGGGCCGAACATGCTCCATATATTGTCGCGCAGCGTGGAGCTTGGCCTGCGCGGCACGCTCGCGGCGATGCTGGGGTGCGGATCGGCGGTGGTGTCGGTGCTCACCGCCTCCGCCGCCGGGCTGACGGCGCTGCTGCTCGCGCTGCCCGGCGCATTCGACGTGCTGCGCTATATCGGCATGGCCTATCTGGTCTGGCTGGGCGTGCAGGCGTGGCGGGCGGAGGCCTCGCCGGTCGACGTGGGCGAGGGGGAGATCCCCCTCTCGCCCTCCCGCTGGCGGGTGTTTCGCGCCGGCTTCACGATCGGGATCAGCAATCCGAAGCTGCTGCTGTTTGCCGCCGCCTTCCTGCCGCAGTTCGTCAATCCGAAGGTGGCGCAGGCGCCGCAATTCGCGATCCTTGTCGCCACCTTCGCGGTGATCGAGGGCTTCTGGTATTTCGCCTATGCGCTGGGCGGACGTTCCCTCGCGCGCTATCTCGCGCGGCCGGTGGTGCGGCGCTGGTTCAACCGCGCAACGGGCGGGATTTTCGTCGGCTTCGGGCTGGCATTGCTGCGGGTGAAGCCGACATGAGCATCTCTTTCCATCTCGCGCGCGCGGACAATGGCGTGATCGGGCGCGATGGCGGGCTGCCGTGGCGGCTGCCGGCGGATCTCAAGCGCTTCAAGGCGCAGACGATCGGCCGCCCGATGATAATGGGGCGCAAGACCTTCGAAAGCTTCCCGGCGCCGTTGCCCGGCCGCCGCCATATCGTCCTGACGCGTGACGCCGCATGGCGCGCCGAGGGTGCGGAGGTGGCGCGCACGGTGGAGGACGCGCTCGCGCTGGCGGGCGAGGATGCGGCGGTGATCGGCGGGGCGGAGGTGTTCGCGCTGTTCCTGCCGCTGGCCGGACGGATCGAGCTTACGGAAGTCCATCTGGAGGCGGAGGGCGACACGACCGTGCCCCCGTTCGCAGGCTGGCGGGAAATCGCGCGCGAGGATCATCCCGCGCTGGACGGGCGGCCCGCCTACAGCTTCGTCACATTGGTCCGCCCGTAAGCAGGGCATCGGCGAGCAGCAGCAGCATCTTCACGTCGATCGCCACGCCCTCAGCGCACTTGCGGGCGACGAAGGCCGCCACCTCGCGCCGGGGGACGAGGTGGACAATGATATCCTCCCCATCCACGCCGCCGCCTTCGCCCACCCGCTCCAGATCGTGCGCGCGGACGAGCGTGAAGCCCTCGTTGGTCAATCCCGGCGAGGAATGGAACACGCCCAGCGTCTCGACCCGGCCGGCGCGATAGCCGGTTTCCTCCTCGAGCTCGCGGATCGCGGCGGGGGCGATATCCTCGCCCGCATGATCGTCGCCGACCAGCCCGGCGGGCATTTCCAGACAGTTGCGGCCCAGCGGCACGCGATATTGCTCGACCAGGATCACCTCGTCGGAAGGCGTGATGGCCAGGATCACCGCCGCGCCGATATCGCGGTCGCGCGCGGCATATTCCCACTTCCCCTCCCTCATCATGTTGAGGAAGCGGCCTTTCCACACGATTTCAGCGGTCATAGGATAATCAGTCTGTCCGGCAATTCGTTGACGTCGCCCGGCGTGCGCGGGAAATGCTCGGCCAGCACCAGCCCGATCTGGCCGACGGCGGCGACCATGCCCTCGGCCGCGCGCCCTTCGTGCAGCGGGTCGATCAGCGCCGCCATCGCGGCGCCCCACACGCCGTCCGGCACGCGATCGTGGATGGCGGCATCGGCGATGATCTCCGCGCGATGCTCGTCGAGGCTGAGGTAGAGCAGCACGCCAGTGCCGTGCGCGGTGCGCTTCTCGGCGGAGGCGCGGAAGATGGCGAGCGCGCGGGCGCGGACGCGGCGCGCTTTCGTCTCTCCCGGCGTCAGCGCGAGGCGCAGCGGCCGCCATGCGAACAGCAGGCGGCAGATCAGGAAGGTGATCGCCAGCACGAAC
>JAYRJH010000407.1:0-2647 GCA_041906415.1 Sphingomonas sp.
ATGCGCGCAGAGGCCGCGATGCTGGAGCAGACGGTCGCCGCCCTCACCGCCGCCGTCTCGGCCAATCGCGCGCAGTTGAGCGAGCAGGTGCAATCGCTTTCCGCATTGGGCGACACCGCCACGCAGCGGCTTGCCGCGATCGGCAGCGGGCTTTCCGATGAAGTGGCTGCCGCGGGCGCCCATGCCCGCACGCTGGCCGATACGGCGCGCGCCGCGCAGGACCATCTTGCAACGCTGATGGCCGGCCTGCCCCGCGCGCAGGAGGAGATCGCGGGCCTCGTCTCCCATATCGACCGCGCCGGGCTGGCGGCGGGCGAGCAGGCGGCCGCGCTCGACGTGCAGGTCAGCGCGCTGGCCGAGCGCGGACGCGAGGCCGAGACGGTGGCCGGCGGCGCGGCGCAGAAGCTCGCGGCCCATATCGCCCGGATGGAAGCCACCAGCGAAACCGCCGGGGCGCGGCTGGAGGCGGTGACGGCGGAAATGTCGAGCGCGGTGGATGCGATGCTGGATCGCACCGCCGGCGCGATCGACCAGTCCCGCCAGAGCATCGCGGCACAGGGCGATGCGATGCTCGCGATGGTCGGCGCGCATCAGGCGGCGCTGGACAGCGCGGCGAAGGAAAGCGCCGATTCGCTTGCCGAGCGAATCAACCTGATCGAGCTGGTGATCGATCGCATCGCCGAACGGCTGAGCGCCCAGCGCGACGCCGGGAACGCCCTGCTCTCCACGCTCGACACGGGCATCGCGGCCACCGAAAGCAGACTGGAGGCGCTGCATCAGCTCGGCGTCGAGCGGTCGAACCTGCTCGCCGCCTCGATCAGCGCGTTGAACGTCTCCGCCGATGCGATGACGGAGGCGCTGCGCGCCGGCGATGACATGGCGACCCGCGCGATCGGCACCACGGAATCGCTGTTGATCGCGCTCGATTCCGCCGCGCGCGAGATGGAGGAGACGATGCCGGCCGCCGTCGACCGGCTCGATTCGCGCTTCGCGGCGTCCAAGTCGGTCGTCACCGCGACCAAGCCGGAGCTTCTCGCGCTCGTCACCGCGGCCGAAAGCACGCATGATGCGATCGAGGCTATCGCGCAGGTGATCGCGGAGCAACGCCGCAACGTCGAGGCGCTTACCGGAACCTTGCTCGAATCGCTCACCGCCGGCCGCGCGAAGGCCGATGCGATCGGGCAGATGGTGGACGAAGCCTCTGAACGCGCCGCCAGCCTGTCCGAGGAGGCCGCGCCGCGCCTTGTCGAGGCGATGCTGCGCGTCCGCGAAACCGCGAGCCAGGCGGCCGAACATGCTCGCGACACGCTCGCCAGCGTCATCCCCGAAGCGGCGGAGGCGCTGGAGAAATCGGGCGTCGCCGCGCTGCGCCAGGCGGTGGACAAGGGCTTCGAGCAGACGATCGGCGAGCTTTCCCGCGCCGCCGAAAACGCCATCGCCGCCGCGATCCGCGCGACGGCGGAACTGGACCAGCAGATCCGCAGGATCGACGAGCAGGCCGCTCTGGTCGAATCGAAGATCGAGCTGGCGCACAGCGAGCGCGAGGATCAGGCACGCGAGAGCTTCGCCAAGCGCGCGTCGCTGCTGATCGAGGCGCTCAACTCCGCCTCCATCGACATCACCCGCACCTTTTCGCCGGAAGTGGCGGACAGCGCATGGTCAGCCTATCTGAAGGGCGATCGCGGGGTCTTCACGCGGCGCGCCGTGCGATTGCTGGATTCGGGAGAGCAGCGCGATATCGCACGGCTCTACGACGACGATTCCGCGTTCCGCGATCAGGTGAACCGCTACATCCACGATTTCGAATCGATGCTGCGCACGATCCTCACCCAGCGCGACGGATCGCCGCTGGGCGTGACGTTGCTGTCGTCCGACATGGGCAAGCTCTATGTCGCGCTGGCGCAGGCGATCGAGCGGTTGCGGTAAGGAAGCGAAGCGTTCGCCAACGGGGGTCAGATCCCGTTGGTGACGTCCATGAAATCCAGCATCTGCGGCGTGATCCACCCGAAACGATAATTGGCGAGGAACAGCACGAACAACACGGTGGCGACGATCGTCACGCGCAGCGCGGTGCGCCCGATGCGAAATTCGTGCGGCGCGCTTTCCGCCTGCCCCGGCACCTTCGGCACGCCGGCCTCGTCCGCCGTCTTCACGCCGAACGGCAGCACCAGGAACACCGAAAAGGCCCAGAACAGGACGTAGATCGCCAGCATCGACGTCCAGCGCATCATCGCCTCAAACCTCCACGATCAGCACATCGACGATCGGCTTCTTGCCCGTCCAGCGCGTCGCCACCCGGCGAACGGCCAGGCGCACCGCCTCTCGCAGCCGTTCGGGATCGCGCGCGCCGTCGCGCACGGCCTCCGCCGCGGCTTCCTCCGCCTCGGCGATGAAGGGCGCCCGCTCCTCCTCGACCGGCACGCCCTGGATGCGGACCCTAGGCGCGCCAGCCAGCCGCCCGTCGCTTGTGACGGCGACCGCGACCGACATCTGGCCGTTGATCCCCAGCTTGCGCCGCTCGTTGATCGTCGCGCCGTCCGCCGGCAGGATCACGTCCCCGTCCAGCACCAGCCGGCCGACCGGCGCATGGCCGATCTTCTCCGCGTCGCCGGGCGCGAGCCGCACCAGATCGCCATCGGTCTGCACC
>JAYRJH010000408.1:0-2643 GCA_041906415.1 Sphingomonas sp.
ATGGGGCATGGCGTTCGAATATGCCGAACAGCCCAGCCCGGACGGACTGGCGCAGGCCTATGTCATCGGGGCCGATTTCGTCGCCGGCCAGCAATCCGCGCTGATCCTGGGCGACAATATCTATTACGGCCACGGCCTGCCGGAGCTGCTCGGCGGCGCTTCGTCCCGCAAGACCGGCGCAAGCGTCTTCGCCTATCATGTGAACGATCCCGAACGTTATGGCGTCGTCAGCTTCGATGAGTCGATGAAGGCCGTGTCGATCGAGGAAAAGCCCGTGCGGCCCCGATCGAACTGGGCGGTCACCGGCCTCTATTTCTACGACGAGCAGGTGGTCGATATCGCCGCCGACCTGAAGCCTTCGGCGCGCGGAGAGCTGGAGATCACGGACGTGAACCGCGTCTATCTGGAACGCGGATGGCTCAACGTGGAAATCATGGGCCGCGGCTATGCCTGGCTCGACACCGGCACGCCCGACAGCCTGCTCGACGCGGCCGAGTTCGTGCGCGTGCTGGAGAAACGCCAGGGCTTCAAGATCGCCTGCCCGGAGGAAATCGCCTTCCGGCACGGCTTCATCGGCGCGGCGGAAATGGAAAAGGCGATCGGCAAGCTCGGCAAATCAGACTATGCCCGGTATCTGCAAGGGATCTTCGCGAAAGAATGAAGCTCCCGCCGATCAGCTTGCGGCCGCCATCATCACCTCGAAGATCGCTGAACCTGCCAGCCGGATTCCGCAGATCAAGGGAGTCTGGCCTCAATAAGCCTTGGGATGCACGATCACGCGCAGCGTGTTGAACATTATCATCACGTTGCAGCCTGTCTTCCAGATCCGACTGCTCATGGGTCGCCCCGCGATAGCCGCGAACCTGCGCGAGGCCGGTGATGCCCGGTTTCAACGTATGGCGCAGCCAGTATTTCTGACTCACCTCCCAGAACAATTTATCCCCCGCCAGCGAGCCGAGCGCGTGCGGGCGCGGACCGACGATACTCATGTCGCCCTTCAGCACGTTGAATATCTGCGGCAGCTCGTCGAGGCTGGTCATGCGCAATATCCGCCCGACACAGGTGACGCGATCGTCCTCGGGTGTCGCAGACCGCGTGCCGGCTTCGTCGGTCGCCTCGACACGCATGCTGCGAAACTTCAGGATTCTGAACAGCTTGTTGTCGCGCCCCATGCGGACCTGGGAGAAGAATATCGGCCCACGGCTATCCAGCTTGATCGCGATGGCGATGAGGATGAGCAGCGGCAGCAGCGCAATCGTGGTCACGCCAGCCAGCAGCAGGTCCACCATACGCTTCGTGATGCGATTGCCGAGCGACATCGCGCCTACCGAGACAACCGCGGTATCGCTTCCATGATAACGCGAAATACCGATCGCGCCGAGCGGGCTGCCCTGATCGAGCAGGATTTCTCCTGTGATATTATAGGCTTTCAGCAGCAGCGCCCATGCATGGCGGCGCTCCGGCACGCAGGATACGACCACGCGGTCGAACGGCTCGATCAACTCCGCCAGCCGCAACAGCGCATCGGGGTCGTTGAGATCGGGAACGAAGCCCACGGCGCCAGCATCGAAGACGTGCCACGCGCCGGGACGTATCGACACGCCATCGACTATCAGCAGTTCCCCTACCAGCCCCCCTTTCACCGGCGAAACAAAACAAATCTGGAAAATCAGCCGGAAAAGGCCGATCAAACCGATCGAGCAGAGGATTGACGCGCCAAATGCCGCGCGCGACACCAGCAGCCCCTGATATTGGAAGAACATCACCAGCGAGACCATGCTGGCGGCAAGGAACAACGCCCATATCGTGCGCGGTAGCGCTTCACCCGGCTGTTGCAGCGCTTCCTTGGAGACAGCGCCATTGCGCAGCGCGAACAAGATATAGACCGGGAGCAATACCCACCCGATCTCTATCCCGAAAGGCGCGAGCCAGCGGGGATCACGGATCGATCCTCCGATCGCGAAGCCGGAACGAATTGCGGCGCAATCGCAAAGGATCAGCCCCAAATAAAGAAGGACGCGGATGCGGCGTTTTTGGGGGATGAAATTACCAGTTCGCGCCTGCGGGGGCGATTGCCGCGCAATTATAATTGAATCTGCCACTCGATCCAACCGCCCCGTCCATCGCTCGCCAGCACAAAGCCGCCGGAACACCCGCGGCTTTCGCTGCGGCGCGACGACAGGCTTATTCTGAACGAAAAGAGTTACTAGGGAATTTACGCTGCAGCGCAACCATCGTCCAAGTTACAGACCCCGATCAATGCCCGGATCGTCGCAAGAAAACGACGGATCAACGCAATACGGCGAATATGCCGAGGCCGATCAGCGACCACAACATCGTAACGGACGCAAAGAGGATCAGCGCGCGCTGGCTGAGCGGCAGCACCTTCTCGGCCGCGACGGGAACGGGCTGCGCCGCGAAGGTTTCAAGCAACCGGTCGTGAAGTTGCCGGGCGGGCGAAGCCGTCCAGGCGACATCGCCTTCGCCGAGCGTGACGAGCACGGGCGACGTGGGCATCGCTCTGGGCGCTGCATCGACTGAATATGATCTGGCGGCAGCCTGTGACATCGTCGCTTGGGTCCTCCATAACAAAAAATAGCCCTCGTTTCCCTAAGAAAAAGTAAAGATGTCGACGACAGGCAG
>JAYRJH010000409.1:0-2640 GCA_041906415.1 Sphingomonas sp.
GACGTCGAGGCTTTCGCCGGCGAGGACATAGCTCGCGGCTGCGCGCTCGATGCCGCGCTCGCGTAGGCCGCGATGGATGCGCTTGATGATGTCGCCGCGCTCGCCGAGTTCGCGCAGCGTCGTCTCTGCGGCCGCGTCCATGGTCCACTGGCCAGGGCCGATTTGATGCGCGAGGCTGAAGCTCTCCAGATGCCGCAGCCGTCCGACCTTCAGACTATGGAATTCGTCCGGTTGCTGAGCAGCACCGGGAGCCAGGTCGATGACGCCATGACGATCGGCATCGCGAACCAGTTGCCGATCGAGCTGGGTCCAGCGCTCGGCATCAACCTGACGCTCGAGCGCCTGGCGGATATCAAGATCGGTACGTGGCCCCAGTTCCTGCGTGACCAGGTCCTGGGCGCGGGCGCGCATCCCCTCCTTGATGTAGTCGCGGGAGATGACGAGGTCCTGGCCATGGTCGGCGACACCCCGCACGATGATATGGACGTGCGGGTGCTGCGTGTTCCAGTGATCGACGGCGACCCAGTCGAGCTTGGTCCCGAGATCCTTCTCCATCTGGCCGACCAACTCGCGGGCAAAGCCCTTGAGGTCGGCCATCTCCGGTGCGTCCTCGGGCGAGACGATGAAGCGGAAGTGGTGCCGATCGCCCTCGCACCGCTCGGCGAATGTCTTGGCGTCGGCGTCGTCAGTCTCGGGGCCGAACAGCCGCGCCTTCTCCCCATCCCGGGTGACGCCCTCGCGCCGGAGGTAGCCGAGATGAGCGCCGAGCGGCGCCGCACGGGCGGCGTGGCGCACGACGCGTGCCTTGACCGTCACCAGGCGCGAGCGGCTGGTGAGCAGATGGTTCGCCCGGACGGCGGCGACACGGCCGCGGCCGAAGGTCGAGCGGCTGGAGGTTCTTAGCAGACCTTGCCGCGATACGCCGCCGCCGGCGCGCTGGGCGGCGGCGAGCGCCTGGGCGATGAACGGCTTGGCTCGCTGACTGCGCGAAGAGCGGATGCGGCCTGGCCGGGGCTGGAAGTCGTTCTCCTCAGCCATCGCCGGCCCCGGCAATGTGCGAAAAACAGAGAATGAGCAATGCGTTGACGGCGCCGCGCACCTTGCGCGCCGGGGCCGCACATTGCCGGATCAGCGAAAAAATCCAGCAAAAACAACCGACCGACAGAGCCGCACCTTGCGGCCTTTTATCTGGCCCTCGTTCGGTCGCTTCCTCCGCTTCTCCCCTGTCCGGCCTTCCTTCTTTCCGGGAGTACGCCGGTCTACGCCAGCCTGCGAATCCATTGCCACGCGCTGTGAACTGGCGGCTGGGTGCGCCATTGAGCCATACACCGGGAGGAAACATGCAGGTTGACCGGCGAGGGATGACCAATCGACTGCGAGCGAACAGCACGATCATGGCGTCGATCCCGTCGTGGAAATCTGCACGAACAGGCCGGCCGATTGTGGTGCGATGCCCGACAGATCGCGCACGGGGACAGCAGCATATGTGTCGCTCGACGGCGGCTTGGATGCGCCATGATCGGCAGGTGCGGTGCTTGCCGACTGCACGATGAAGAGCGGCGCCCGCATCCACGTCGGCGCGTTAGCGACCATGGTGAGAATAAGGCCGGATGCGGTGCCTTCGCCGATAAGAGGGAGAAGATCGGTGACATATGCGATCGTTTCCGAAGGCAATGGTCGCCCCCGATCGCGATAGGCCTCATAGCGTCCGGGTCCGGCATTGTACGCCGCGAGGAAGCCCGGCGATCCGTAGCGGTCGTGCATTTCGCGCAGGAAGGCCGCGCCCGCGAGGATGTTGTCGTGTGGGTCGAACGGATCGCGACCAAGGCCGTACCGAGCGCGCAGCGCCGCCCAGGTCTCGGGCATGAGCTGCATCAGCCCCATCGCGCCCTTGGGCGAGATGGCATGCGCATCGCCGCGGCTCTCAATGCCTATAATTGCCCGTATCCAGGCCGCTGGAATGCCGAAGCGCTGCGAGGCTTCCGCAACAAATCCGGCGTAGGGACTGCTCATCGACCGTGAAGCACTTGGAGCCGGTTGAGCATAGGCGGCGACCGCGGAAATGCTGAGCGCCGCCATGCTTGCGAACAGAAAGCACGCGCGCCGCATGCGATCAGTCCCTCGTGCCGCGCTTGGGCGGGCGGTTCCAGTTCAGCACCCAAGCCGATTTGTCATCGCCCGATTGGAACAGGTTGGCGTGGATCGGCTGCATGAACGCCGGATCGTCGATGACGAGCGAGACATATTCGCCGGCCTTCTCGCCGGTGCGTTTCCACCCGGCGCCGATCTCCGGACCGGTTTCGTTGTTCATCGCGTCGAAGACGTGGACGCGATAATGTGGTGCATTCTCCGCGTCGGATGGTTCGGCCGGAACGATGATGATGTCCTGGTTCAGCAGGAGCGTCTCGAAGTTCCCGATAAAGCCGGCATCGTCGCGGGTGAATTGTCCAATCAATGCCATGATGTCCTCCAAGGATTTGCGGCGAGGATGGAATGGGCGTGCGTCGTCACCGCTGCGACGCACGCCACACGAAGCGCCCGTCATCGGCCTCGTCGGTCCACAGCGGGACCGCGCGGGCGGTGATCGAGGTGATGGGGAATGGACCGAAGTAACGGCCGTCGAGACTGTCCGGGACGGTC
>JAYRJH010000410.1:0-2634 GCA_041906415.1 Sphingomonas sp.
CTTATGCGATCGACGCGCGCCTCGCGCCGGAAGTGGTGGCCGAGGTGCCGGCCGAACACCTTTTCGCGCTCGCCTGGCTGGAGCCGGAGGCGCATCCGGTGTGGCGCGACGAACTGATCGCGGGCCGCGTCGATCCGGCGTTCGCATCCGGTCTCGGGCGCGATCTCGCGCGCATCCATGCCGCCACCGCCGGCAATGCGGAGGACGCGCGCGCCTTCGACAGCATGGACCTGTTCGACGCGCTGCGCATCTCTCCCTTCCTGCGCCATGTCGCCGCCAACCGGCCGGAGGCGGCGGCGCGGCTCACCGCCATCGCCGACGATCTGCAGGGGCGGCGCATGGCGCTGGTGCATGGTGATGTCAGCCCGAAGAACATATTGTGCGGGCCGCAAGGGGCGGTGATCCTCGACGCGGAATGCGCGGTCTATGGCGATCCGGCGTTCGATCTCGCCTTCTGCGCCACGCACCTGCTGCTCAAGACGATCTGGCTTGCGCCCCATGCGACGGCGCTGAAGCAATCCGCCGCCGCCATGGCCGACACTTATCTCGCGGGCGCTGCGTGGGAGCCGCCCGGCGATCTCGCCGCCCGCGCGGGGGCGCTGGTCGCGGCGCTGCTGCTCGCCCGCGTGGAGGGCAAGTCGCCCGCCCCCTATCTCGACGATGCAGCGAAGCAGGTGGTGCGCGCCCGCGCGCTCGCGTTGCTCGACGCATCTCCCGCGATCGACGCACTGATCGCCAACTGGTCCACGGAGCATCGATGACCCACCGTATCGTCAACATTCTCGCCCGCCAGCTCTGGGATTCGCGCGGCCGCCCCACCGTGGAAGCCGAAGTGCGGCTCGCAAACGGGGCGATCGGCCGCGCCATCGCCCCGGCCGGCGCGTCGCGCGGCGCGCATGAGGCGATCGATCTGCGCGACGGGGGCGTGGCGTTCGGCGGGATGGGCGTCGCGCGAGCGGTGGCCAATGTCGCGGCGGAGATCGCCCCCGCGCTCACCGGCATGGACGCGCGCGATCAGGCGGCGATCGACCGCGCATTGGTGACGCTGGACGGCACGCCCAACAAGGAGCGGCTCGGCGGCAACGCGCTGGTCGCGGTGTCGATGGCGGTGCTGCACGCGGCGGCGGCATCCGAACGCCTCCCGCTGTGGCGCTATCTCGCGAACGGCCGCAAGGTGCGCGTGCCGCTGCCCGAGATCCAGATCTTCGGCGGGGGCGCACATGCCGGGCGGCGCACCGATATCCAGGACTTCATGGTAATGACCCCGCGCACCGGCAGCTTCCGCCGCGCGCTGGAGATCACCGACGACGTCTATCGCGCGGCCGGGAAGCTGATGGAGGCGATGGGGCCGCTCTCCGGCGTGGCGGACGAGGGCGGGTGGTGGCCCAGTTTCTCCTCCAACGAGCAGGCGCTCGACACGCTGACCAAGGCGATCGAATTGGCCGGGCACCGGCCGGGCGAGGACGTTTTCATCTCGCTCGACATCGCCGCCAATGAGCTGGGCGACGCAAGCGGCTATCGCCTGTCGCTCGACGACCGCAAGCTGGACGGCGCGGCGATGGCGGAGGAGGTGATCGGCTGGACGAAACGCTATCCGATCCTCTCGATCGAGGATCCCGCCTCGCAGGACGATTTCGCAACCATGGCGGCGGTGACGCGCGCGGTGGGCGACAAGGTGCAGGTGATCGGTGACGACGTGCTCGTCACCAGCGCCGCGCGCGTCGCCAGGGCGGCGGAGGCCAGGGCGTGCAACGCCGCGCTCATCAAGGTCAATCAGGTCGGCACCGTCACCGAGGCGCATGACGCGCTGGAAGCGGCGCGCGCGCGGGGCTGGGGCATGATCGTCTCGGCGCGCTCGGGCGAGACGGAGGACGTGACGATCGCGCATCTCTCCACCGGCTGGGATGCCGGGCAGCTCAAGGTCGGCTCCTTCACCCGTTCGGAGCGGATGGCGAAGTGGAACGAGATGCTGCGGATCGAGGAGGAGATGGGCGCGGACGCGGTGTTCGCGGGCGCATCCGCCTTCGCCGCCCCGGTCTCCGCGCGTCTGGGCTGAGCCGTGCGCCTCGCGATCGACACCATCCCCAGCGCGGGCTTTCAGGCGCAGATCGATGCGATGTTCGGCACGGGCGCGGTGCGCAACGTCGCGCCCGGATCGCCGCCGGGCGATGCGGAGGTGCTGCTCCATGTTCTCGCCCCCGTGACGGCGGAGGCGATTGAGGCCGCGCCCTCATTGCGGCTGATCCAGAAGCTCGGCGTGGGCGTCAACACGATCGCGCTGGAAACGGCGAAGGCGCACGGGATCGCGGTATGCAACATGCCCGGCGTCAACGCTCAGGCGGTTGCGGAATGTGCGCTCGCGCTGCTGCTCGCGGTGTTGCGGCGCACCGTGGCGCTGGATGCGGCGACGCGCGCGGGGCAATGGGCGGTGCCGTCCGACAGGCTCGATTCCATGGGCGAGGTGGCGGGCCGGGTGATCGGCCTCGTCGGCATGGGCAACAGCGCCTCGCGCCTTGCCCGCGCGCTGGAGGCGCTGGGGGCGGAAGTGGTGTTCACCGCGCGCTCCCCACGCGCGGATTCGCCGTGGCGGCAGGTGACGCTCCCCGAATTGCTGGCCGAGGCCGATGTCGTCTC
>JAYRJH010000008.1:0-18882 GCA_041906415.1 Sphingomonas sp.
CCGCCGGGACGCGGCTGGCGTGGGTATAGATAATCCGCCACCTTCCGTCCCGTTTCGCCCAGATGTCCGAAAAGCGGATTCGCACCGAATAGGGCTTGCCTTCCGACATGCCGGTCATCTGAACCGAGCCGCCCAGCACCGCGCCGTCGCTCCACACCAACGTCACCCGGTCGTCGATGCGGAATGGGTCCATCGTGAAGCCCGGCGCGGTATAGTCGGCGATGAACTGCGCCTTGTCCTCGCGCTTGTCCTGACTGTTTATCAGCAGATAGTCGTCGGCCATCACCTCCTGCAGCGCGGCGCGATCGCCCTTCACCTGCCCGCGATCGAACAGTTCCGCCGCCTTCGCCAGATCGGCCGGTATGTCGGGATAGGCCGGCATCGCCTGTCCGCGCGCCGCCGCCGGGATTGCCGCCGGAGCCGCCATCATGATCGCCATCGTGATTCTCGCCGCCTTCATCGCTCTCCTCCTCTTCCTGTCCCTGGTCATACCGCCGGGAGCGGGGGTCGTCATGGTCGCTTCAGCCGGCGACCGCTGCCCGGGCGTATCGCATCGGGGGCGTGCCGACATGGCGGGTGAAGGCGGTGCTGAACGTGCTTGCAGATCCGTAGCCGACCTGCGCGGCGACATGCTCGATCGCGATATCGCGGCTGCGCAGCAGGCGCTTGGCGAGCGCCATGCGCCAGGCGAGCAGATATTCCATCGGCGGCAGCCCCACGATGCGGCTGAACCGCGCGAAGAAGGCGGAGCGCGACATCGCGGCCTCGGCGGCAAGATCGGCGACGGTCCAGCCGTGCGCCGGACGCGCATGCATGGCGCGCAAGGCGCCTACCAGGCGATCGTCCGACAGGCCGCGCGCAACGCTCGGCACCGATGCGATGTCGGTGCCGCACCGAAGCGCCTCGATCAGCAGCACCTCGAGCAGGCGTTCCAGCACCAGTTCGCGCCCCGGCCGCGATTGCAGGGTCTCGTCGCCGACCAGATGCAGCAATTGCGCCAGCCGTGGCTCGCCGCGCGCAATCACCATCGCCGGGAGGAGCGGGACGAGCAACGCCGCGTCGGGCGAAGCAAAGCTGCACAACCCGACCTGCATCCTGAGATTGACCGGCTCGTTTGCCGCGCCGACGCGGAACCGGCCGGGCGCGAGCTGCATCGGCGTCATGTCGATCCCGTGCGGGGGTGCGTCGATGCTCTCGATCACCTGGTCGCGGGTCGAGGGCGACAAGACGAAATCACCCGCATGCAGCGTGACCGGCGGATGCCCCGCAGCGACCAGACGGCATTGGCCTTCCAGCACGGCGAAATAAACCGGCTTGCCCTCGATGACGCGGCTGATGCGCCAACGCCCGGCATAGTCGATCAGCTTGGAGAAGCTGGCCGAAGGCTGCAGCAGGGTCACGATCTCCGCGAGCGGATCGGTGGCCATATCAGGACTATCGCCAATTGATTCGGGATTATGGAGCATAGAAGGTCTTTCGGGCCATAGCCATCTCCGACGCACCAGTAATCGTTTCGGAGCTTTCCCATGCCCACTGTCCTCATCACCGGCTGCTCCTCGGGGTTCGGTCTCGAAACCGCCAGGCTGTTCATCGAGAAGGGCTGGAAGGTCGTCGCCACGATGCGCAATCCAAGGCGCGATCTCCTTCCGGCCTCCGGCAATCTCACGGTCCTGTCGCTCGACGTCACCGATCCCGCCAGCATCGCCAGCGCCTTCCGCGAGGCCGGCGATATCGACGTCCTGGTCAACAATGCCGGGTTCGGCGCCGCGGTCCCGATCGAACTGATCGAGCCCGAAACCGCGCGGCAATTGTTCGAGACCAACATGCTCGGCACGCTGGCGACGATACAGGCGATTCTGCCGAAGTTCCGCGCGCGTCGCAGCGGGACGATCGTCAACGTCTCCTCCTCCTCGACGTTGAGGCCGTTGCCGCTCGTCAGCGTCTATCGCGCGAGCAAGGCTGCGGTGAATGCGCTCACGGAATCGCTCGCGGTCGAAATGGAGCCGTTCGGCGTGCGCGTGCACATCGTCCTTCCGGGCCGCTCGCCCGAAACCAGCTTCGGCGAGAATGCGATGCCGCACCTGCGCGGGCTGGATAATGCCGACTACAAGCCGCTGATCGAGGGCATGATCGCCGGGTTTCGCGAGGAAACCGGCCCCGTCACCCATGCGGTCGATGTGGCGAAGGCGGTCTGGCAGGCCGCCACCGATCCGGGCGCGCCGTTGCGGATCGCTGCGGGCGAAGACGCCGTCGAGTGGCTGGCCGAGGCCGGTTGATCCGTCCGGGGGCTGCTCAATACTAACCCTTGGGGCGACGGTAACAGCGGCTCCCCTGCGAGGCGGCTCGACGTGGGCTTTCGTCCGCCGGGCCACCTGTTGGAATGCGTATATCTATCAGATCATGGGAGGAATTTGAAGATGGGGGAACTGAGCGGCACGAAAATCGTGGTGATCGGCGGCGCTTCCGGTGTCGGCTTTGCCGTGGCGGCAGCGGCGCTGGCGGCCGGCGCCGAAGTGGTGATCGGTTCCGGTCAGGAGCCGCGCGTCCAGGCGGCGGCCGAGAAGGTCGGGCACGGCGCTACGGGGCAGGCGGAACTCGATCGCAAGCTCGATCTGGTCCGCCGATAGCTACTCGTGATTCAAGCGTGGATACTTGCTCGCCCCGGCAAAAAGGGCGCCCAACTTCTTGCGCACCTTGACGGGCGGAGGTTGGCCGAGACGGCTGGCTTGGTGCGAGCACCCTATCTGGAATGAGCTTCAAGGCGTGTCGTTTCTATCGACCCGTGCGGGCGCATAATCGCCGCCGATGCGCCCATCGCGGATGAAATCCGCCATCATCCGGAAATAGGCTTCGGGCTGCCGCGTCGAGACGCGCTCGCCCTTGGCGTCGCGTTCATATTCGTAGATGCCGTGCTCGGTCCGCGGAAACACCGCGAGGGAGATCGGGCGTCGCTGCGCAATCAACCCACGCAGCCGCGCCGAGGTTTCGCCGCTCGGGGCATCGAGATCATCCCCGGCGAGAATCCACAATTGTGGGACCGATAGGTTGCGCAGGACCGGCATCGGATCGTGATGCAGCGGGATGCCGGCGAACAGCGAAGGGCCGCGCGCGCGCAGTTCGGCCTCGGGGGTTTCGAGGAAAACATGCGTCACGTCGCCGCGCACGGCCGGAGACCACGGCTCGCTCCTGTATCTGGCGCGCGCCGCTTCCAGCTTGTCGAAGCCCGCGGTGAAATTGCTGTCGAGGATCGCGATGCTGGCCTCGGCGAAGTCGGCCGCCTTGGCAACGACGTCCGGGCCGAAACCGGCGAGGCGTATGCCGGTGGCGATCGCTTCGCGTTCTTCGTCGAGCGGCGAGATCGCCAGGCCGAATCCGACGATGACGAAATCGACCGGCTCGATCTTCGCGGCCAGCGGAGCGACCCAGCCGCCCTGGCTGCCCGCCTGATAGCCGATCCGGCCCGCCCGGGCGCCGGCCAGCCGCCGCGCTTCATGCGTCGCCGCAATGGCGTCGTCGGCCAAGGTCAGATAGTTCTGCGAATAGCGGCCGCCTGACGCGCCCGTGCCGCGCTTGTCATAGACGAAGGCGCCGATTCCCGCCGCCGGGAACATGCGTTGCAGCGCATAGGATTCCCGCGCCGAATCATGTTCCGAGCCATGGACGAGCACGACAATCGGCACGCGTCCGCCGCCCTTCGGCATCACGAGACGCCCCGCGAGCGACGTGTCGCCGGATTGAAAGCGCGTTTCGCGAACGTCGAAGTCGATACGATGCCCGGCAAGGCCGCGAAAGCGGATCTTGCCCGCGCCGCAGTCGCCAAACGTCACGTCATTGCCGTCGGGGCGTTCGGTCCAGCCGAGAGTGCTCCGCCACACGCCATGGTCGCCCGGAGTCAGCAGGCCGCTGCGCCCGTCCGTCGTGCGCCAGCGAAGCTTGCCGCCCGAAGACGGGCCGATGTCGACGATCATATGGTCGGTGAGCCGGTAGCTGCCGACATGACAGTTCGGCGCCGCGTCGCCTTGTGCGACCGCCGGCTGCGCAAGGAGCAGCCCGAGCGCCGCGAAAATCCGCCGCAAGGTCATTCGGGCCTCCAGACGCGCAATTGCGCCGCGCATCGGCGCAGCGGCGCGCCACGTTGTTCGACCTTGGCGAGCGACATCGCGCCTGTGAACAGCGCGACGATCATCGTCGCGAAGCCATCGGGATCGGCCATCCCGCTCCCCTCCGCGCGGAGCCTGTCGCCGATGGCCGCATGCCATTTGGCGTATTCGGCGCCGATCGCGGCACGCAGATCGTCATCGGAGCGCGACAGTTCGAGCGCGATATTGCCGAGCGGGCACCCCGAGACCGAGCCTTGCGCGTCGAGCGCGTCGGCTGCCGTGTCGAACACGGCCAGGATGCCGGTCATTGCATCGGGCGCCTCTCGCACCGTCTGCGCCCATGTCCGGTCGAGCTCCCCGGCGATACGCTCGCGCAATACCGCTTCCACCAGCGATTTCTTGGTGGGGAAATGATGATGCAATGCCCCCGGGCTGACACCGGCCGTCCTGAGCACATCGACCACACTCGTCGCCGTGTAGCCGCGCGATTGAAACAATTTCGCGGCGGTGTCGATCACACGGTTTCGCATGCCTGCGGGATCGTTCTTCCGCGTTCGCGACGCTGTGCCTGCCATGGCCCGATCATAATAATTTGACAAAACAGGTCAACCTCACTGTTATACGCGGAAGAGGTGAAGAATGGATCGATTCGATATGGAAGGACGCGCGCCTCTTGGGACGGTGCCGGGCACGATGCCGGCACCGGGCTGGATCATGGATTTCCGGAGGGCGGCATGACCGACAATCACGAGCCGGCGCGCGATTTCGATTTCCTGATGGGCGGCTGGATCGTCCATCATCGCCGGCTGCGCCGCCGGCTGGTGAATGACGTGCAGTGGGACGAGTTTACGGGCACGATGGATGCGCGGCCGATTCTCGCGGGCAACGGCAATTTCGACGAGAATGTCATTCGCCTGCCCGGCGGGGTTTATCAGGCCTGCACGTTGCGGCTGTACAGCCCGGCGACGAACCGCTGGTCGATCCACTGGATCGACGGCCGCGACCCCAAACTCGATCCGCCGATGACAGGCGGGTTCGAGAACGGCGTCGGCATCTTTCTCGGCGAGGATCGACATGAGGGGCGGCCGGTCAAGGTCCGCTTCATCTGGAGCCGCACGGATTCAGCGACGCCGCGGTGGGAGCAGGCCTTTTCCGCCGACGACGGGCTGAACTGGGAAACGAACTGGACAATGGATTTCGAGCGGCGCGAAGGCGCGCAGCCGTGAGGCGCGCGTTGCTTGCGGTCCTTGCCCTGTGCGCCGCGTCGGGCGCCGTCGCGCAACAGGCCGCGATCGATCGTCATCCGGTGATCGAATTGCGCCAGTACAAGATCGTCGCGGGCAAGCGCGACGCGATGATCGCGCTGTTCGAGCGTGAATTCGTCGAAAGTCAGGAAGCGCTCGGCGCCCGGCTCGTCGGGCAGTTCCGCGATGATGACGATCCCAGCCGGTTCACCTGGATACGCGCGTTCCCCGGCATGGCGGAGCGCGAGCGCATCCTTAAGGCATTCTATTGCGGCCCCGTCTGGCAGGCGCATCGCACCGAGGCGAATGCGATGCTTGATGACAACGACAACGTCCTGCTGTTGAGGCCCGCCTGGCCCGGCAGCGGCTTTGCGGAAACGCCTGCGCCGCGCGCGGCGATCGGTGCAGCGGCGCCACCGGCGGGCATGGTAATCGCCTTCATTCATTACCTGTGGAAGCAGCCGGCCGAAGGGTTTGACGCCTTTTTCCGCACCAGGGTCGCGCCTCGCCTGCGAGCGGCGGGGCTGCCGGTCCTCGCGGCCTATGTGCCCGAGGAGCAGGAGAACAACTTTCCGAAGCTTCCGATCCGGCAAGGCGAGAAAGTGTTCGTCTGGTTCAGCCGCGCCACGGATCGCGCGACATTCGATCGAGCATTTTCGAAGATGCGGCGCTCGGCGGATTGGCGCGCAAATGTCGAAAGCGTCCTGGCCAACGCGCAGGAACGGCCAGCCCAGGTGTTATACCTTAACCCTACGGCGCGCTCGAGATTGCGGTGAAACACGGTATCGGAACGCTGCAGACACGGACACAGTCTTGCTCCTTCATTGTTGTCGTTCAGCGACGTGATCGCCGACACCGAATGCGATTTTCGCGCAACATCCGCCAGATGCCACCACCGGACGTGGCGCTTGGCCGCCGGTATCCGACGATTGGCCCCGAAGGATTGCCGCCGATGAACGTCAATGGCGTGGCCTGCTCGATCGAACTGATCCCGGGTCGCGACGCGTCCGGTTCCCGCTTCCTCGCAATGCTGAATGGCACGGCAGTCCGCGGCGGGAGCGCAATGCCTTCACGAGATGAACCAACTGCTCGGCCAGTGTTTCGATGCGCTGGCACGGGTCGATTTGCGTCCGGATGGACCGCCAACCATAGTGCGCCGATCGTCACATCCGACAAGCGAGAGGAAAGCCATGTCGTCCCGCCATCTCGTCGATCCCGAAGTCGCGCCCCTGCTCGATCTCTGGCCGACTACGACGCTTACCGCAGAACTGCTTCCGCTCGCGCGCGCCCGGACCATCCCGCTACCCCCGTTCGAGACGGCGGGCGTGACGCTGGAGCGCCGGCAGGCGCCGGGGCCGACGGGCGCGCCGGACATCACCCTCCATATCTATCGTCCGGAGGAGGCGACCGGATCGCTCCCGGCGATCTATCATGTCCATGGCGGCGGCTATGTGCTGGGCGCGGCGAAGGATGTGGAGGGCGTGCACCGGGGGATGGTGAGGGCGCTCGGGTGCGTGATCGTCTCGGTCGATTACCGCCTCGCGCCCGAAACCATTTTCCCCGGCGCGATCGAGGATTGCTATGCCGGCTTGAGCTGGCTGTTCGCCAACACCGGAGCGCTGGAGGTGGATACGGCGCGGATCGGTGTGATGGGGGAGAGCGCGGGCGGCGGGCTTGCCGCCGCGCTTGCGCTGCTGACGCGCGATCGCGGTGAATTTTCGCTCGCTTTCCAGCATCTCATCTATCCGATGATCGACGATCGCACCTGCACGCGCGCCGATCCCAACCCCTATGTCGGGGAATTCATCTGGAACGCGGCGAACAACCGCTTCGGCTGGTCCGCGCTGCTCGGGCACGAGCCGGGGGTCGAGGGGGTCTCGCCCTATGCCGCCGCCGCGCGCGCGACCGACCTCGCCGGCTTGCCACCCGCTTTCATCTCCACCGGCTCGCTCGATCTCTTTATGGAGGAGGACATGGAGTATGCGCGGCGGCTGTTGCGGGCTGGGGTGCCGACGGAATTCCATGTCTTTCCCGGCGGGTTCCACGGCTTCGACATCATGCCGACAGCGCGGGTGAGCCAGACGGCGCGCGAAACCAGCCTCGCGGCGCTGCGGCGCTTCCTTCATGGCTGAGAGGCGCCATGCGAGCCTGCCGATGGATGATCGCGGGAGAGGCCGATGATCCCGCTTTCCGCACCGTCGCCGACGCGATCATCGTCCCGCGCGGTCCGGCGCGGGCGGGGACGCGATGTCGTGGTCTGGGCGCATGGCGCGTCGGGCGTCGCGGAGAATTGCGGCCTGTCCGACAGCGGCCGGCGCTCAGCACCCCGTTCGCTTTCCAGAAGGAGTTCAATCAGCCCGAAGCCTGTCGTCCCCCGCTTTCCTTGAACCCAACCCATTTTCTTCGGCCGGATATACGCCTTTCAGAACGTCGTCGAAGTGACGACCGACGCAAAAGTTGCATTCGCAGGCGAGCGCCCGAAGACCATCGATATTGGCGATGCCGATGCGCCCGCGGCGTGTTTCGATAACCTCTTTCGATTTCAAATCCTGAATGACCCGGCTGAGATAGCTGCGGCCAACCCCCAGCATGGACGCCAATTGTTCTTGCGTCAGCGCCACGTCCGTCGCGCCCGTCCTGTCCATGGCAGCGAGCAGCCATTTCGCCGTTCGCTGTTCGATCGAATGTGCGGCGTTGCAGGCGACGGACTGGAAAACCTGCGCCATCAGGCAGTCGGCATAGCGTGCGAACAGGAAACGCAACGTGATCGAGCGCGACTTCGCCTCCTCGAGATCGTGCAGATCAATACGCCAGAACGAGCCGCCCAGCTGCACCTCGGCGCGGGCATAGGCGGGGAGCCGTCCCTGGCTGACGATGCCGCCGATCGCGCCTTCCCGGCCGATAAGCGCGGTCTCGATCGCCCGTCCGTCACCGAGCACGACCAGATAGGAAATCAGGCTCGGCCCACAGGGGAAATAGGCATATCTGACCGTATCGCCGGGATCGTGGAGCAACGTTCCCGTGGCGGCCGACCATTCCGCCAGCAGGGGCTGGATGATTGCCCAGTCTTCGGTCCGCAAGGCGCGCAACAGGTTGTTTCCGATCAGGTCTCCCTCGGCGTTTCTCAGATCCATTGCCTACCTCGATTTTCGGATTTTTTCCCAACGCGCGAGTTGGAGAACCGTTCACTAGTGGGCAGAACGGCCACGCATTTCTGTCTACAAGGCAACACAGGGCGCTGAACCAGGCCTCATCGAGCGTGAGCGATGCCACCATCGACTCCCGGGCGAAAGACTTGCCGCCTCAAAGGGAGAAACAATGCCGGAACGGAAGCCGCGGCGGGGCACCCGGGCACGCCAGCATCCAATTCTGTCCTGAAATGGGCGTGACGCATGAACATGAACGATGTGACCCGTAAGGCGGTTCGTCCAATCCTCCGGCTGTATCTGGCAGGCGACGCCCCCGCCGCGCGCCGCGCGCTTGAAGGCCGCCGGCGCATCCTCGATGCGGCGTCGGAGCCGATCGACATCGAAATCGTGGATATTCTGGAGCGGCCGGCCGAAGCCGAGATCGCCGGCATTCTCGCGACCCCGACTCTCTCCGACGAAACCGTGACGCCGCCGCGCCGTCTGATCGGCGACATCAGCAACACCGGCCAGGTTCTCGAATATTTCGGCTACCGCAACAAGGACGCATCCGCATGACCATGACAGAGGACAGTGTCGTCGATCCCGTGCTTGAACGCGTCAAGACTGGCATCGAGGCTTTCGATGATCTGGTGATGGGAGGCTTGCCGCGCGGACGAACCACCATCGTCGGCGGAACCCCTGGCAGCGGCAAGACGGTGTTCGCGACACAGTTTCTGGCACATGGCATTGCCAATCTCCACGAGCCCGGCGTGTTCGTCACGTTCGAGGAATCGCCGGACGAGATCGAAGTGAACATGGCCAGCTTCGGCTGGGAGATCCGGCGCTGGCGCGAACGGAACCAGCTCGTTTTCGTCGACGCAAGCCCACAGGATCGCGACGAGATCGTCGTCGGCGACTTCGATCTCGCCGGCCTTCTCGCGCGCATTCTTCATGCCGTGCGCGCCGCCAGGGCCAAACGTATCGTCCTCGATTCGCTGACGCAGCTTTTCGATCATTTCATCGCCGATCCGACGACAGTGCGCCGCGAGCTTTTGCGCATCGCCGCCGCGCTGAAGAAGGAGGGCCTGACCGTCCTGATGACGGCGGAACGCAACAGCGAATATGGCGAGATTTCCCGCCACCGCATCGAGGAATTCGTCGCCGACAATGTCGTCATCCTGCGCAACGCGCTCGACAAGGAGCGCCGCCGCCGCACGATCGAGGTTCTGAAGATGCGCGGCAGCCGGCATGTCGAGGGCGAGGTGCCGATCACGCTGGTCGAAGATCACGGGCTTGTCGCGGTTCCCCTGTCATCGCTCCGGCTCGAACAGCAATCCAGCACCAAGCGCGTGACCAGCGGCAATGCCGAACTCGACAGCATGACGAGCGGCGGCCTGTTCCGCGACAGCGTCACGCTGGTGAGCGGCGCCACCGGCACCGGCAAGACCCTGCTGGTGACGAACTTCCTCGCCGGAGGCGTAGCCGCGGGCGAGCGGGCGCTGCTCGTCGGTTATGAAGAAAGCCGCGGCCAGCTGTTCCGCAACGCGCGCGGCTGGGGCGTCGATTTCGAAGCGATGGAAGCGGAGGGGAAGCTCAAGGTGATTTCCCTGTATCCCGAAGCGCAGAGCCTGCCCGACCATTTGCTGACGATCCGGGAGCTGGTGGAGGAATTCAAGCCGGATCGGCTTGCCGTGGACAGCCTGTCTGCCCTGGAGCGGATCGCGCCGGAAACGGGATTCCGCGAATTCCTGATCAGCTTGACCTCCTTCATCAAGGCGCGCGAGATCGCGGGGCTATGCACCGCGACCAACAAGTCCCTGATCGGCGGCCAGAGCGCCAGCGAACAGCACATCTCCACGCTCACCGACTCGATCATCCTGCTGCGCTACATCCAGGAAGGCGACATGATGAACCGCGGGCTGATGGTGCTGAAGATGCGCGGCAGCGAGCATGACAAGCAGATCCGTCGCTTCACGATCGATGGAACCGGCATGCATCTGGGCGAACCGTGCGGCGGAGCGCCCGATGTGTTCGGCGACGCGGCAATGGCCGGTCCGGCAGCATGAGCGTGGCGCGAGGGAAGACGTGTGTGGCGGCCGATGTCTTCAATGCGGACGGGGATGAGCCGCTCGCGGGATTTAGCCAGCTTTCCTTCCAGCGTCTCGTCGAGAATGTCGCCGACGGGATCCTGATCGTCGACCTCGCCGGCACCGTGCTTTATGCGAATCCGGCGGCCGGCGAAATCTTCGGGCAACCCGCCGACAGTCTCCTCCACGTCCCGCTCGGCAGGCCGGTCGTTGCCGGAGACATTGCGGAAATCCGTGTCCGGAGACCCGGCAAGCCTCCAGCGGACGTCGAAATGCGCGTCGTCGAGATCGGCTGGAACGGCGATGCCGCTCTTCTCGCGAGCCTGCGCGACGTTTCGGCCCAACGTGCGGCGGAGGAGCGTCAACGCCAGTCGCAGAAGATGGAAGCCGTCGGTAGGCTGGCCGCCGGGATCGTGCACGATTTCAACAATCTGCTCGCGGTGTTCGAAGCCGGCCTGAATCTCCTTGAAAAGCAGATCGCGGCTGATCCCGCTGATGCCAGGGTCGGTATGCTTATCAAGGAAATGCGGGCACGAGCCGGGAACGGCGGGGCGTTGACGCAGCAACTGCTCGCCTTCTCCCGACAGCAAACGCTTTCACCGGAAGTCATCGACGTGAACGCCCGGATCGAGTCTCTCATCCACCTGTTCGAAGGAACGCTGGGGCACGGAGTCCGGATCCAGACTATTCTGGCGCCGCATCTTGATCCGGTCGCGATCGACGCCAACCAGTTCGATGTCGCGCTCCTCAACCTCGCCGTGAACGCCCGGGACGCCATGGACGGAGAAGGCGCGCTGATTATCGAGACGGGCAACATGCCTGACGATGTCGATGGTGTCTCCGAACCGGGGACATCCTTCGTCCGCGTGACCGTCCGCGACACCGGCTGCGGCATGAGCAAAGAGATACTGACCCAGGTGTTCGAACCGTTCTTCACGACGAAGGGCGAAGGACAAGGAACCGGGCTGGGCCTGAGCCAGGTCTATGGCTTCGTTCACCAATCGGATGGGCAGGTGCTCATCGACAGCGAAATTGGCAAGGGCACCAGCGTGCATCTCTTGCTGCCACGCGCGCATCGCGTTCTCCCTATTCGACAATAATTCCACATCAGGCCCGGACTGCGCATTCATGATTTCTCCCACGCCCGCCGAGATGCTCGACAACGAACTTCTCGCCAAACTGAACGAGGACGACCGCAGGCGGCTGGCCCCTCACATGATGGTGTTCGAGCTTGATCGAAAGGACGTTCTCCAGCCGGCCGGAGAGGATGTCGTTGACACCTGGTTTCCGTGCGGTTTGTCGCTTGCAAGCTTCCAGATCGGCTCCGAGGACGGCGAGGGGGCCGTCGAAGTCGCGCTGATCGGTCGCGAAGGGGCAATCGGCGGCATCGTCTCGAACGGGAGCTTGCCGGCCTATGCGACCGCCGTCGTGCTCGTCGGCGGGCCGTTCTTCCGGCTGAAGACGGCTGCCCTGGAACAAGCGAAACTCGACTCGCTCACATTGCGTCACTGGTTCGCGCGCTATTCGGATTGCCTGATCGCGCAGGTCTTCCAGACATCGGCATGCAACGCGACGCACACGATCATGCAGCGCGCCGGAAAATGGCTGCTCGCGGCGATGGCCCGGACACGACGGCCGGAGGTCAACATCACGCAGGAGCAGCTCGCCGAAACCTTGGGCGTGGGACGGACCTTCGTGGCGCGGGTCGTCCGTCAGCTTCGGGACGAAAACATCATCACCACGAGACGCGGCGCGATTGTCGTGATCGATCGGCACGCCCTTCAGGCCAAGGCGTGCCGCTGCACGGAGCATATTGAAAACCATTATGACGTCGTGCTGCACGGCATCTATCCAAAAGACGGATTTGCCTGACGACGGTGGATTCTCCCGACGAAACGGGCGCCCTTGTCGGCGACAGCGCCCCCGGTCGGCTTGTCGCGGATGAACTGCGCAGAATTGTTGCAGCTGTGGGCGAACAACTCGCACACCTGCTCGTGACGTTCATGGCTATCCGGGGTGCAGAAGGCCATATTCCACCAGCAGTTCGAGCGCGCGCAACCGTCGCCCGCGCGTTCGCGCTCGCCGCGTTCAACGTCGTGCCCATCGCCGCCTCGGCGTTCACCGGCGCGGTACTGTCGCCAGCCGATATCCGATCCCCAGTTCGTTGACGATCAGGCGTGGCTGCGCGGGATCGGCCTCCAGCTTGTAGCGCAACGCGCGGATCACGATGCGCAGATATTCGACGTGTTCCTCCTGCGCTGGCCCCCAGACGGTTCGCAGCAACTGCCTGTGGCTGATCACCCGATCGGGATGCCGCGCCAGCTCAGCCAGCACGCCATATTCCTTCGGCGTCAGGTGGATATCCGCGCCGTCGCGAACGATGCGGCGATGCGCGAGGTCGATCGTGACCGGCCCCGCCTCCAGCACCTCGCCGATCGCCGCGCCGGCGCGGCGGTGGCGCAGCGCGGTGCGGATGCGGGCGAGCAACTCTTCGGTGTCGAACGGCTTGGTGAGATAGTCGTCCGCGCCGAGATCGAGCGCGGCGACCTTCTCCTCCGTCTCGTTGCGGGCGGAGACGACGAGCAGCACCGCGTCGCCGCGCGCCTTGATGAGCTGGATCAGCTCCAGCCCGTCGCGATCCGGCAGGCCGAGATCGAGCAGCACCGCATCGGGCCGCTCGATATCGATGAGGCTCATCGCCTCGCGCGCCGTCGCGGCCTGGCTGGCGCGATAGCCCGCCCGCGTCAGCGCCGCATGGAGCAGGCGGCGGATCGCGGCGTCATCCTCGACCAGCAGGACGCGGGCGGCATTGGTCATGCGCATCTGATTAGGGGCGCGGCGCGGTGGCGTCGAGCGCGCGGTTCAGCGCCAGCACGTTGACGCGCGGCTCACCGATGAAGCCGAGCAGCGGGCGCTCGATATGCCGATCGACCAAAGCGCGGACCATCGCAGGATCGACCTGCCGGGCGGCCGCGACGCGCGACGCCTGATACAAGGCCGCCCCGGGGCTGATATCGGGATCGAGCCCCGAGGCGGAGGCAGTCACCAGATCGGCAGGAGGAGCCAATGCGTCTGGCGATGCGGGGGTTGCGGAAAGGTCGCCCTTGAGCCGGTCCGCGAGCGGTTTCGCGGCGGGTCCGTAGTTCGAGCCGGAGGAGGCAAGCGAGTCATAGCCCTTGCCGGCGGCGGAGGGGCGGCCGTGGAAATAGCGCGGGCTGGCGAATTGCTGGCCGATGATCGCCGAACCGATCGCCTGCCCGCGCGCGTCGCGCACGATGCTGCCGTTCGCCTGCCACGGGAAGACGATCTGTCCGATCCCGGCGATCAGCGCCGGATAGGCGAGGCCGAGCAAGGCGGCGAACAGCAAGGTGAGGACGAGCGCGGGGCGCAGGCCGGACGTGATGTCGTTGAGCATGGGATGGGCCCTTCAGGCGAGATGGAGCGCGCTGACCGCGAGGTCGATCAGCTTGATGCCGGCGAACGGCGCGACCAGCCCGCCGACGCCGTAGATGGCGAGGTTGCGCGCGAGCAGCGGGCCCGCGCCCATCGGCCGGTACGTCACGCCGCGCAGCGCCAGCGGCACCAGCGCCGGGATGATGAGGGCGTTGAAGATGATCGCCGACAGGATCGCGCTTTGCGGGCTGGCAAGGTGCATCACATTGAGCGCGGCGAGGCCGGGATAGAGCACGACGAACATCGCCGGGATGATCGCGAAATATTTCGCGACGTCGTTGGCGACCGAGAAGGTGGTGAGCGCGCCGCGCGTCATCAGCAATTGCTTGCCGAGGCCTACGATCTCGATCAGCTTCGTGGGGTCGCTGTCGAGATCGACCATGTTGCCCGCCTCGCGCGCAGCCTGCGTGCCGGTGTTCATCGCCACGCCGACATCGGCCTGGGCGAGCGCGGGTGCCGTCGCCGCACATCGCGACGAGCTTGCCGCCCTGCTGCTCGCGGCGGATCAGCGCGAGCTTGTCCTCCGGCGTCGCCTCCGCGAGGAAATCGTCGACGCCCGCCTCGGCCGCGATCGCGGCGGCGGTGAGCGGGTTGTCGCCGGTAATCATCACCGTGCGGATGCCCATGCGGCGCAATTCCGCGAAGCGCTCGCGCACGCCGGCCTTCACCACGTCCTTGAGCGCCACCGCGCCCAGCAACCGCCCGTCGCGCACCACCGCGAGCGGGGTCTGCCCGGCGCGGGCGATCTCGTCGGTGGCGCGGCGCAGTTCCAGCGCGGCGACGGTGGCGTCGAGATCGGGATGCGCGCGCAGCACCGAATCGACCGCACCCTTGTGGATCAGGCCGCCGCCGAAGCTGAGGCCGGAAAGCCGCGTCTGCGCGGTGAAGGGGATCGCCTCCGCATCGGCGGGCAGCGTCTGCGACAGGCCGTGCTTCTCGCGCGCGAGGGAGACGATCGATCGGCCCTCCGGCGTCTCGTCGGCAAGGCTGGCGAGCAGCGCCGCCTCGGCCAGCGCGCGTTCCTCGATGCCGGAGAGCGGCACGAAGGCGCTCGCCTGCCGGTCGCCGATCGTGATCGTGCCGGTCTTGTCGAGCAGCAGCACGTCGCAATCGCCCGCCGCCTCCACCGCGCGGCCCGATTTGGCGAGCACGTTGAAGCGCACCAGCCGGTCCATCCCCGCGATGCCGATCGCGGAGAGCAGGGCGGCGATCGTGGTGGGGATCAGGGTGATGAGCAACGCCGCCAGGATCGCCACCGGCACGCCGCCGCCGGCATAATGTGCGAAGCTCGGGATCGTGCCGACCGCGATCAGGAAGATGATCGTCAGCCCGACGAGCAGGATGGTGAGCGCCACCTCGTTCGGCGTCTTCTGCCGCTCCGCGCCCTCGACCAGCGCGATCATGCGATCGAGGAAGCCGTGCCCCGGCTCGGCGGTGACGCGCACCTTGATCCGGTCCGAGATGACGCGCGTGCCGGCGGTGACGGCGGAACGGTCGCCGCCCGCCTCGCGGATGACGGGCGCGCTCTCGCCGGTGATCGCCGCCTCGTTGACGCTGGCGACGCCCTCCACCACCTCGCCGTCGGCGGGGATCAGGTCGCCGGTCTCGACCAGCACCAGCTCGCCCTTTTCGAGCTGGGCGGCGGCGACCATTTCCCATGTCTCGCCGACGCCGGAAAGCAGCTTCGCGCGCAGTTCCGACTTGGTGGCGCGCAGCGATGCCGCCTGCGCGCGTCCGCGCCCCTCCGCCAGCGCCTCGGCGAAGGTGCCGAACAGCACGGTCAGCCACAGCCACGCGATGAGCTGCGCGAGGAAGCTGGCCGACACCTGCTCGCCGCCGATCGCGAGGAACAGGGTGAGCAACAGCGCGACGCAGGCGGTGACGAACAGCACCGGGTTCTTCACCAGCGCGCGCGGATCGAGCTTGCGGAAGGCGTCGCCGATCGCGGGCGCGACGAGCGCCGGGGAGAACATGGAGGTTGCCTTGTCCATGACAGTTTGGCCCTTCAGAAAAGCTGGCCGGCGGCGGCCGTGAGGTGATCGGCGACCGGCCCGAGCGCGAGCCCCGGCAGGAAGGTGAGACCGCCGACGATCAGAATGATCCCGACGAGCAACCCCACCCACAGGGCGCCGGTGGTGGGGAAGGAGCCGGCGCCGGCCGGCGTGTGCTTCTTCGCGGCGAGGCTGCCGGCGATCGCCAGCACCGGCACGATGATGAAGAAGCGCCCGATCCACATCGCGACGCCGAGCAGCGCGTTGTAGAACGGCGTCCCCGCGCTCAGCCCGGCGAAGGCCGAGCCGTTGTTCGCGGTGGCGGAGGAGAAGGCGTAGAGGATCTCCGAGAAGCCGTGCGGCCCCTTGTTGAGCGGCCCGGCCAGCCCGGCTTGCGTGACGGCGGCGATCGCGCTGCCGCCGAGGATCATCAGCGGCAGCACGGCGATCGCCAGCACCGCCAGCTTCACCTCGCGCGCCTCGATCTTCTTGCCGACATATTCCGGCGTGCGGCCGACCATCAGCCCGGCGACGAACACCGCGAGGATCGCGAACAGCAGGAAGCCGTAGATGCCCGCGCCGACGCCGCCGACCACCACCTCGCCCAGTTCCATGTTGAACAGCGGGATCAGCCCGCCGAGCGCGGTGAAGCTGTCGTGCATGGCATTGACCGCGCCGCACGACGCCGCCGTCGTCACCACCGCGAACAGGGCGGAGCCGATGATGCCGAAGCGCACCTCCTTGCCCTCCATGTTGCCCCCGGCGAGGCCGAGCCGGTGCATCAGCGGCGTGGAATGCGCCTCCATGCCATAGGCGACCGCGACGCCCGCGAGGAACAGGATCGTCATCGCGGCGAGGATCGCCCAGCCCTGCCGGGTGTCGCCCACCGCCTTGCCGAAGGTATAGGTGAGGCCGACGCCGATCAGGAAGATCGACAGCATCTGGACGAGGTTGGTCATCGCCGTCGGATTCTCGAACGGGTGCGCCGAATTGGCGTTGAAGAAGCCGCCGCCGTTGGTGCCGAGCAGCTTGATCGCCTCCTGGCTGGCGACCGGGCCGAGCGCGATCGTCTGCCTCGCGCCCTCCAGCGTATGCGCGTCGATCGCGGCGGCGAAGGTCTGCGGCACGCCCGCCCACACCAGATAAAGCGCATAGACGACGCAGACCGGCAGCAGCAGGTAGAGCGTCACCCGCGTCATGTCGGCCCAGAAATTGCCGATCGTCGCGCACTCCCGCCGCGCGAAGCCGCGGAACAGCGCGAAGGCTATGGCGATGCCGGTCGCGGCGGAGAGGAAATTGTGGATCGCCAGCGCGAGCATCTGGCTGAGGTTCGAGAGCGTCGCCTCGCCGGTGTACCATTGCCAGTTTGTGTTGGTGACGAACGAGATGGCGACGTTCATCGCCCCGTCCGGCCCGACGCCGGGCAGGCCGCGCTGGTTGAGCGGCAGCACGCCCTGCGCGCGGAGCAGCAGATAGGTGAGCAGCGCGGTCGCAAGCTGGAAGAGCAGCATATGCAGCGCATAGGCGCGCCAGCCCTGCTCCTTCGCCGGATCGATGCCGGACAGGCGGTAGAAGCCGCGCTCCACCGGGCCGAGCGCCGCATGGAGCGGCGTGCGGCGTCCCTCGTATAGCGCGAACAGCCATAGCCCGACCGGCTTGGCGGCGAGGCCGAGGATGGCGACGAAAAGGGCGATCAGCGCCCAGCCCTGCACGGTCATGTCAGAACCGCTCCGGCCGCACGAGCACGGCGACAAGATAGGCGAGCAGGGCGAGCGCCGTCAGCCCGGCGAGCCAGAGGTGCAGCGTCATGGCGTCAGGCCCCGTCACACAGGCGCACGAACGCCAGGGTCAGCGCGAACAGGCCGCCGAGCAGGGCGAGCCACAATAGATCGGACATGGATATGCCTCGCGGGCCGCGGGATGCGGCTGCCGACGATCAGCTAGGCCGGATGGGCATAAGGTTTCGCGGGCGAACATAAGCGTTTCGCATAAGGATCGCGTAAAGATCGCGGGCTGGCGCTTGCGTCGACCCGCATTATGTCGAACGGCGCGGCAAGGAGGAAGCGTTTGACCGATCGCCGCCCATCGCCGGAAGCCCTGCTCCGCGCCGCCGCGCGGGAGAAGCGCGGGCGGCTGAAGATCTTCCTCGGCGCGGCGCCCGGCGTCGGCAAGACCTTCGAGATGCTGCGCGAGGGCGCGGAACGGCTCGCCGCCGGTGTGGACGTCGTGATCGCGGTGGTCGAGACGCACGGGCGGCAGGATACCGAGCGCCTCGCCGCGCCGCTGCCGACGATCCCGCGCCGCCGGATCGAGCATCGCGGGCATGTGCTGGAGGAGATGGACCTCGACGCGGTGCTGACGCGCGCGCCACGGCTCGCGCTGGTCGACGAGCTTGCCCACAGCAATGCCGAAGGCTGCCGCCACGCGAAGCGCTGGCAGGACGTGGAGGAACTGCTCGACGCCGGGATCGACGTGCTGACCACGCTCAACGTCCAGCATGTCGAGAGCCTCAACGACGTGGTGGCGAGCTTCACCCGCGTCCGCGTGCGTGAGACGGTGCCCGATCATGTGCTGGAGGGCGCGGAGATCGAGGTGGTCGACCTGCCGCCCGACGAGCTGATCGAGCGGCTGAAGGAGGGCAAGGTCTATGTCCCCGCCGAGGCGACGCGGGCGCTCGGCCATTTCTTCTCCAAGGAGAACCTCTCCGCCCTGCGCGAGATGGCGCTGCGCCGCGCCGCGCAGAGCGTCGATCGCAGCCTGGTCGATTTCCTCGACGCCCATGCCGTCTCCGGCACCTTCGCGGGCGGCGAGCGCGTGCTGGTGGCGGTGAGCGAATTGCCCGGCAGCGACGCGCTGGTTCGCGCCGGCAAAAGGCTGTC
>JAYRJH010000411.1:0-2621 GCA_041906415.1 Sphingomonas sp.
CGATATGTCAAGCGAGACGTCCGCGATCGCCCGATTGCCGTCGTAGAACACGCTGACGTCGCGGGCGGTCATCTTGGGGGGAGAGTCGTCGCGGATCACCGGCGTGTCTCGAACCTGTTGCGGAGATGGATGGCGAGGCCGTTCAGCGCCAGCAGGAGCACCAGCAGCACGAGGATCGCGGCGGAGGTCTTCTCGACATAGCCCTGGCTCACCTCGTCGGACCACAGGAAGATCTGCACCGGCAGCACCGTCGCGGGATCGGTCAGCTTCGCGGGCGGGGCGGCGATGAAGGCGCGCATCCCGATCATCAGCAACGGCGCCGTCTCGCCGAGCGCGCGGGCGATGCCGATGATCGTGCCGGTGAGGATGCCGGGCAGCGCCAGCGGCAGGACGTGATGGAACACCACCTGCACCGGCGACGCGCCGATGCCGAGCGCGGCGTCGCGGATCGACGGCGGCACGGCGCGTATCGCGTTGCGCGCGGTGATGACGATCACCGGCATGGTCATCAGCGCCAGCGTCAGCCCGCCGACCACCGCGCCCGATCGCGGCAGGCCGAACGTGCCGAGGAACAGCGCGAGGCCGAGCAGGCCGAAGATGATCGAGGGCACGGCCGCGAGATTGTTGATCGAAACCTCGATCAGGGCGGTCCAGCGGTTTCGCGGGGCATATTCCTCCAGGTAGAGCGCCGAGAGCAGGCCGATCGGGAAGGCGAGCGCGATCGTCACGATCATCGTCAGCAGCGATCCCTTGAGCGCGCCCCAGATGCCCACGCGGGTGGGATCGGTGGCGTCCGCGCCCGTGAGGAAGCGAGTGTTGAATCCACGCGACAACCGGCCGCCCAGCGCGGCGACGGCGGCCTCGGCCTCCGGCGCGCCCTTGCCCTTATACGCCATGTCGATCGCGCTGGCGGCCGGCACGTCCAGCACCGCGCGCCGGGCGAGCAGGGAAGGATCGGCGCGCACCGCTTCACGCACCTTCAGCCATGCGCCGTCGGATAGCAAGGCGGCGCCGCCCTGCTTGGGCCAGGCGGCGTCGGCGGCGGCGTCCACCACCTGTTCGGTCGGGGCCGCGCCCCTGAGGTCGATCGGCAGCGCGATGCGGGTTTCGGTGAAGCCGCTCGCGCCGCGCGCCAGCATCGATCCCAGCAGCACGGCGAGGAATCCCGCCGACAGCGTGATCGCGGCCAGCCCGAGCAGCCGGAACAGCCGCTCCGCGCGATAGCGACGCGCGATGCGGCGGCGCATCCGCGCGCTCGACCAGCGGTTGTGGGCGGCGTTACTCATAAGCCTCCCGGTATCGCTTCACGATCAGCAGCGCGACGATGTTGAAGATCACCGTCGCGACGAACAGGGTGAGGCCGAGCGCGAAGGCGGCGAGCGTCTTGGCGCCGTCGAACTCCGCCTCGCCGGTCAGCAGGTCGATGATCTGGCGGGTGACGGTCGTGGTGCCCGCGAAGGGATCGAGCGTCAGGGAGGCGACGCTGGAGGCCGCCATCACCACGATCATCGTCTCCCCGATCGCCCGGCTGATCGCCAGCAGCACGCCGCCCACCACGCCCGGCAGCGCGGCGGGCAGCAGGACGCGGCGGATCGTTTCCGACGGCGTGGCGCCCAGCGCGAGGCTCCCGTCCCGCATCGCGGCCGGCACGGCGGCGAGCGCATCGTCGGCGAGCGAGGAGACGAAGGGGATTATCATCACCCCCATCACCAGCCCCGCCGCCAATGCGCTCTCCGACGAGGCGGAGGACACGCCCAGCGCCACGCCCATGTCGCGCACGGCCGGCGCCACGGTGAGCGCGGCGAAATAGCCGTAGACGATGGTCGGCACGCCGGCGAGTATCTCCAGCATCGGCTTGATCCAGCGGCGCGTGCGCCGGGCGGCATATTGGGTGAGATAGATCGCGCTCATCAGCCCGAAGGGGATGGCGACGATCATCGCTATCACCGCGCCGATGAAGAAGGTGCCCCAGAACAGGGGTAGCGCGCCGAGCGACGCGCCGGGATGCGCGGGGTCGATCGCCTGCGGCGACCAATGGGTGCCGAACAGGAAATCGGTGATCGGCACGATGGAGAAGAAGCGCGCGCTTTCGACCAGCAGGCTGCCCACGATGCCAGCCGTCGTCAGGATCGCGATCAGCGAGGCGGCGAGCAGCAGCGCCATCACCACGCGCTCCATCCGCGTCCGCGCGGAGAAGGCGGGCGTCACGCGCAGGAAGGCGAGCGCGCCGGAGCCGGTCGCGAGCAGCAGCGCGACGACGGCCGCGACCAGATCATGACGCGCCCGCGCCGCCGCATCCGTCGCCAGCGCGGGCGAGACGACGCGCCACGCGAGCAGGAACAGCAGCGCGGGCGCGACGGTGCACAGCGCGACGAAGGCGGCATGATGTGCGGGAAGCGAGTTCGGCCGTCCCGGCGAGCCGAGCCGGAACCGCACCGCACGCGCCCGCGCGGTGAACCAGCCGGTCATCCCCAGCGCGGCGATCAGGAAAAGGATCGTCACCGGCGCCATGGGTTCACCGCAGGCTCCGTGGGTCGAGCGGCGTCTCGTCGCGGACGATCGCCGCCGACCGCGCCTGCGTCTCCGGCGGAGCGGCGATCAGCCCGCGTCGCGTGAGCGGG
>JAYRJH010000412.1:0-2620 GCA_041906415.1 Sphingomonas sp.
TAATGGTTGCAACCCGCATCAGGTCGCGATGTAGATTCACGTCAGGATGCCGGCGATAATAGAGTATTCCGTTGCCGTGACGAGGTGAAAGCCTTATCTTGTCTCTGTGTCCAATATTCTCACTGCTCTCGTCGCAAACGACGGCACCATCGAAGCGGACACGTTTCGGCGCGTACGTGCGTTCGCCGACGAGCGCAGCTATGATACGCGTCCCGTGGTCGAGCATGTGACAACCGCGCTGCTGCGTCTGTTCGTGACGCGTCCTCCAGCGGGACGGCAGGCCTCGTAACTCTTTCTCCAGAGCCAACTCATTCTGGAGGACATCATGACGATAAAGAACAAAGCGCCTGTGCTACAGGTACCGGAGTCCGGCATCCTGTCGCCCAAGCTGCGAGCCGCGCTCGCGAAGAGTGCCGACGACTTCATCGCCAAACGCCTGAACGGCTGTGAGCCGACGGGCGCAGCACTCATTGGCAAGCTGGAAAAAATCTACACGAGCACGGCGTTCGCGGTGCTGATGCGCCATTTCATCGAGCGATACTTTCCTCTTGATGAGTATCTAGTCGTTGACCCGTGTGCAGGCGACGGAGCGATCGCCGACACGATGCCTGCTGACACCATCGAGCTGGATGTCGACGGCACATCCCACGCCTGCATCAAGGCGAACTATGTCGCGACGGAGATCGTGACGAACAGGCCGATCGCGGTGGTGGGCAATCCGCCGTTCCGCCTGGCGATCAAGTTCTTCAATCACGCGGCGAAGCAAGCCGAGGTCATCGCGATGATCGTGCCGTGCACGTTCCGCAGGGAAGAGGTGCTGCGTCGGCTCGACGACGACTTCCACCTCGTGGCCGAGATGGATGTGCCCGCGTGGGCGTTCCTGCGGGATGGCAGGCGCTACGACGTTCCCGCTCTGCTGCAGATCTGGGAGAGGCGGAGCGCCAGACGCGTCAAGCCGCCCAAGCGCACCTACCACGCCGACTTCACCTTTACTTCGCCCGAAGACGCACGCTTCGCAGTGCAGCGGATCGGTGCACGGGCAGGCCTCGTCCACCAGCAGATGCACCGCAGCGGCGAGGCGCACCTGTTCGTGAAGGCTCGCGATGACGAGTACAGCTCGTACGTCGAAGCGATGTTCAACAGCATCGACATGGGAAGGCTCGCGAAGAACACCTCGGCGGTGCCGTACGTCAGCGTGTCCGAGATCTACACGCTCTACAGCGAGCTCGAACAGGTCATCTTCGGCCATTCCGGCAGCGCGACACCGGGAGTATGCTGGACCGCGAACCAGTGCGCGCCGCGTCGACGCGGTCGAGCATCCAGCGGTACGCGGCGCGATCGAGCAGGCGTGCGCCGTCCGCGACGCTAGGCGACGTGAGACGGTTGCCGGCTGATGGGCACAGCCACACGGCCATGCCCATCAGCTGGTACGTTGCGGCACCGGCAGCACTACCTTGGGTAAGCTGGCCGGCGACGAAGGCGAGCAGCAGCAGCGCGGCGCTCGCTCTGAACACCAGAGGCATTCCCCGCATCAGCGCAGCCGATCGATGCTGCGCTCTCACGCGACCGCAACCTTGGGCATGTCAGGCCGGTTGGCGCGACACCAGCTCTCCCATGCCGCCCGGCCGGCAGCATTGCCGCGCGGTGAGCACCATTGGTGACGCAGGCTGTGCCACAATTGCTCGGTGCGCGGGGTCGGGATGGAGCACATGCAGTTGAGCCCGTCCTGCTCGCCCCGGTTCGCCCTGGTGCGGCGCTCACGCCCTGCCAGCAGCATGCGTCCCATGCGATACTCGGCCGGTGCTTCGAAGAGCGAGTCGAGCACCTGAAATCGCGTCCGCTCGGTGATCACCTGCGCGGCGCGCTCAATGACTGCGCGATCCTTGTCGGTCGCGTGCGCGCGTGCGTGCCGCTCCAGGTCGCCCAGGAACGTGTCGCGATCGACGATGACGGCACGGTGTCCGGTCTCGAGATCGTCGGCGAGTTGCCGAAGGGTCGCGCCGTAGCTCTTCGCGCCGCGCGCGGTCAGCTTGACCATCGGCCTGAGTTCCAGCTGGAAGCGGCCGTCACCGTGGCGGTGGACGACCAGCGAGTCGTCGATGGCGGTCAGGTGGCGGCGATACTCGCGCACCTCGTACATGGCGTGGACGATGACGAGCTTGGGCGGGTGGGTGTCCATGATGCTATCCTCGATGGTGCTGTGACCGCGTCAGCGGCCGAGATTGTGGGGGAGGGGAGTGGCGAAGGGCGAGCCGACGAAGGTCAGCCGCTGGAGCAGCGCCTGACCGCTCGCGATGCCGATGGTCAGATCGGCCTTGCTGCGGAACGGCGGCCGGTCGATCGGCGTGAGCCCGCGCGCGTCGATCGAGACGATCGTCCCTTCGCCGCTTGGTGCCAGCAGGAAAGCGCCACGCTTCTCGACTGCCCACAGCCGCAGAGCCTGATGGTGCACGGCACCGTCACCCTCGTGCAGGACGACGTCGATCTCGAACTGGTGGCCGGACAGCATCTTGTCGGTCCACGTCGCGACGATGTCGAGGCCGCGCTCGGTCGCGGCGGCCTTGAGCGCGTAGGGGTTGAGCACAGTGCGCTCGTCTCCGGCCGTGATCGCCAGACGCTG
>JAYRJH010000413.1:0-2611 GCA_041906415.1 Sphingomonas sp.
AAGGAGAAGGCCGAAAGACAGCGTCATTGCCGTATGCGGTAGCCGCGCGGGGCGGGCCGTGTCTAGCCCCGATGCGCGAAAAGCCTGTCGAGCGGGGTTTTCGGCACGATCCAGAACACCGCCACCAGCGCCGCGCAGCCGATCCCCAGCCACGGCGAGACGAAGGTGAGCGCGAAGCCCAGCGCGTAGACGGCCATCGCGAAATAACCCTTGCGGGTGGTCTGGAGATGATAGGCGCGCGCGGCCTCGTGCTGCGCGCCTGTCCGCGCGATCACGCGCTGAAGCCAGACATAGCCGAGCGACGGCAGGATCAGCGTGACCAGATAGAGCCGGGTGGCGAGCGGGCCGAACTCATGCTCGCCGAGATAGGCGGTGCCGAACGGCACGAGGCTCAGCCCGAACAGAAGCGCCAGATTGGCCCAGACCAGCGCATTCGTCACCCGCCGGGCATGGCCGAGCAGCCGGTGATGATTGCCCCAGTAGAGGCCGACATAGACGTAGCTCAGCGCATAGGCGAGGAAGACATGCCACATCGACAGGATGGGGCCGATCCCTTCCGCCGCCGGAACCTTCAACTCCAGCACCATGATCGTGATGATGATCGCGATCACGCCGTCGGAGAAAGCCTCGATCCGGCCGACCCCGGTATTCTCATCCTCCGCCATCATTTCACGAAGGCGGCGCTGATCCTGAGCTTCACTTCATCGGAGATCAGCGGGATGCCGTAGGCCACGCCGAACTCGCTGCGGCGGATCGTCGCCATGGCGGTGAAGCCGACATTGTCCTTCCCGCCCATCTTGCCTGCGCCATGGAAGCGGGCGTCGAGCGTCACCGGCTTCGTAACGCCGTTGAGCGTAAGGTTGCCGTCGATCTTCGCGGTCTCGCCGCTGGCCGTGACCCTGGTGGAGACGAAATGGGCGTCGGCCGGGTCGGGACCGAAGAAGTCCGGCTTCGCCCCGGCCTGCGGCGCGCGGAGCAGGTGGGCGGTGAGCGCGGGATTGGCGGTCAGCACCTTGCTCACCGGGATGGTGACGTCCACCTTCGCCGCATCCGGGTGCGCGGGATCGAGCGTGAGCGTGCCGGTCGTATCGCCGAACAGCCCGAAATAAGGCGTGAAGCCCAGGTGATCGACCGTCCATTCGATCAGCGTGTGATGCGGATCGACCGTATAGCTGCCCGCGACGACGGCCGCCCGGTCACGCGATCCGGGCGGCGCCTTCGGCATCTGCGCGATGGCGGCGGTGGAGGCAAATGCAATGATGGCGATATGGGCGAGGCGCATCGTCCGGCTCCCTTTTTGCTGTGAGCCAAGTTGAACCACAAGCCGGCGGGAAGGGAAAGCGCCGTTAATCGAAACGGCGCGTTTCTATTTCACCGCGCCCTGCACCAGATCGAACTTGATCCGCACCCAGACGCCGATCATCGGCTTGTCCCCCATGCGCGGAGGGCGGACGAGGAATTGCCACGACGCCTGCCGCAGCGCGCGGGCGATCCCCGATCCGGGCGTCTCGCCAAGCTCGCGGCAATCCTCGACACGATAGCGCTCGGCGGTACGGCAGGCGATGATGCCCCAGCCGGTGCGCCCGTCATGGGGAAGATACGTCACCATCTCGGCCCGGCTCGGCTCGCGATACCATTCGGCGTAATAGAGGTCCGCCCCGCCCGGCGCGCCGCCGGCCGCCGCGACCTGCGCGCCGGAGGGTGCGGATTTCTCGCCCTGATCGCCATCCGACTGCGCCGGCTGGTCGCGGGACTTGATCCGCCCGATGTCCGACGCGGCATAATCCGCGCGGGAAAGCATCATCACCCCCGGCAGCGTGATGGGCGGCGGCGGCGCGGTCGCGGCGGGGGGAGGGGCGGCCTGCCGCTCCTGCTTCTCCTGCCGCGTCACCTTCGCGCGCTGCTGCGGCTTCGCCTTCGTCTGCCGGTCGCCGCGCGAGGAGGAGACATTGAAGGTGGAAAGCGCGCGCATCTCCACGAATTTCGGCATGTTGCTGATCGCGCCGACCATGATGAGCGCGAGGATGACGAGCGCGCCCACGAAGAGCGCAAGCAGCAACGAGGCGACGCGCCCGCGCGCGCCGACCTGGGACCGGTACGACGAAGTACGATAGGACGCCGCACGAATCACGCCCACGCCTCTAGTGAGGCATGGGCGTGAATGCACGACCGATCGAACACGGTTCGTCGCGCTTTTCGGGTTACGGGAGGATTACGACCCTCCCGCATCGCCGGGAGCGAAAGGATCAGTTCCGTTCCTTGTCCACCAGCTTGTTCGCGCCGATCCAGGGCATCATCGCGCGCAGGTTCGCGCCGACCTGCTCGATCGGATGCGCGGCGGCCGCCTTGCGTGCGGCCTTCAGCTCCGGCTGGCCGGCGCGGTTGTCGAGCACGAAATTCTTCACGAACCGGCCGGACTGGATATCGGCCAGCACGCGCTTCATCTCCTTCTTCGTCTCGTCGGTGATGATGCGCGGCCCGGTGGTGATGTCGCCGTATTCGGCGGTGTTGCTGATCGAATAGCGCATGTTGGCGATGCCGCCTTCATACAGCAGGTCCACGATCAGCTTGGTTTCGTGGAGGCATTCGAAATAGGCCATCTCGGGCGCAT
>JAYRJH010000414.1:0-2607 GCA_041906415.1 Sphingomonas sp.
TCGGCGCCGGAAGAGATTGCCAACATACCGCTGGCGGGCAATCGCCTGCGCATCTTTGACGGGAGCCTTGAGCCGCAGCCGGTCGGTGACGTGGTGCTCCAGCCGGACGGGACGATCGAGGTCGACCCTGTCGGCAAGGAGGAAAGCGTCTGTGGTGGTCGCGGGACGGTTCCGAACCTCTACGGTAAAAGCATCGATACGGCCCGCACCGCGCTTTTCCGGATGGGATGGATGCCCACGAAGGGCCCGCGTCTCGACCCGAAGGATCCCCTCCAGTCCTTCATCATCAGCGTGCGGCAGGAGGGCATCGTGGAGGTCAAATCCTGCGCGCCGACGGGCCTCGCCTATTGCAGCTTCGACTATCACAAGGACGGCATGACCCTTGAAGTCACCAGTACCGGGGATGCGAAATTTCCGACCGTGACCGGCTACTCCGTGGAATGCGAGGCACGGAAGTGACGCGGGTTGCTTTCCAACGATCGCCGATGCGCTCGCGATCCGTGGCGGAGCGGCTGCTCATGCGCCGACCGTGTCCCTGGTTGAAGGGCCGGGCATGATCGACATCTCCCGACGCGGCGCTCTCATTTTCGCGGCACTCGCTGCAGCGGGAGTGTTTCCGTGCCAATCAGCCATCAGCGGTGGAGCGGCTCCAGATCTGACCAACGCCTCGGCGCGCTTTGGACTGGATTTGCTCTTACAACTTTCTACGCAGTCGCTCAGCAACCTCGAAGGGCGCGCTTCCAATCTGGCGATCTCGCCGGCCAGCATCATGGCCGCTTTTGGGCTCGTCGATGTCGGCGCCAGCCCGCCATTGCACGAGGCGCTGAATGAGCTCTTCCACCTCGACGGGCCTGCTGGCCTCGACGACTTGCGGGCCTCGCTCGCGCCGCTGATTTCAAATCGGCCCCGGAGCGGCTCCCTATCGGCCATCGAAGCCGTTTGTGTCGATCCGCAGGTGCGGCTGAAACAGACAGCCCTCGATGCCTTGCGCGCCCTTCATGCGAAATTGGAAAGGCGCCGACTCGATAATCCCGAAGCGGTGCAGGCGATCAATGCGCTCGTCCGCAAGGAAACGCGGGGCCGAATCCCCTCGATCATTGATGCTCCCCTTGCCCGATCCGGGCTCGTTCTCCTCAACGCGATCTACTTCAAGGATTCCTGGCGGCAGGAGTTCGACGCCCGATTGACCCGGCCCGCCGACTTCCATCGAGCGATCGGCGGGACGAGCCGCGTCTCCATGATGCATGGCGGTGTGCAATTGCTACCGGCCGCGCAAGACGGTGCATTCGCCGCCGTGCGGCTTCCCTACGAAACCGAGGGTTATTCGCTCACGCTTGTGCTCAACCGCAAAAACGCGGCCCTGCCTGCTGATTTCGCGGGCGTCGGGCGCTGGCTCACCGGGGCCGGGCTGACGGATTATTATGTCACGCTGGCGCTGCCGCGCTTCGCGTTCGAGGCCGGCAGCGATGTGCTGCCCGCGCTCGACGCGCTGGGTCTGGCGTCGGCGCGCTCCGCGCCTGACGCGCTTGCGAGGTTTTCGGACGCGCCGTTGCAGATCGCCGCTGTGGCACACAAGGTTGCGATCGCCGTTGATGAGGGCGGTACGACCGCGGCTGCCGCGACGGCGGTCGCAGCACCGACGACGTCAGCTCCTCCCCCTGTCGGCATACCGTCCTTGGATTTTATCGCGGACAAGCCGTTCATGTTCGCCCTGCGCGATGAGCGCCGAGGACTGGTCCTGTTGCTCGGATATGTCGGCGATCCGGTTGAGGCGTCCTAGGCGATGGGGCGTTCGCGTTTGACATATCCCATCCTGATCTGCGCGACACTCGTCGCTGCGCCGGCGGCCGCACAACCCGTTTTCACGGCCGGCGAACAGCAATTGCTGGAGCAATGTGGAAACAGCACTTTGCCCGTCGACCAGGTGATCGCTGCCTGCAAGGCATTTCTGGCTGACCCTCACGTTTTGATCATGTTCACCGCGCGAAGCCAGGCGGCTGTCGAGAACGCCTACTATGATCTGGGCGCGGCGCTGGATCGCCTCGGCCAATTCCAGGAGGCAATCAGGAGCTACGATGCGGCATTGGGATTGAACCCAAACGACATGCAGGCTCTCGGCAACATTGGCGCCGATCGAGACGAGCTGCACGATTTTCCGCAGGCGATCGAGGACCTTACTCGAGCGATTGCCATGGACCCGCAGGAGCCGGTTTTATTCATCGATCGCGGGCGCGCCTACGAAGGCCTTCGCCGATACGCGGACGCGCTCAGGGATTATGACCATGCAATCGTCCTCGCGCCGCAAAATCCGACGGCGTATTTCGATCGAGGCAACGCCTATTCCGAGCAGGGACAAAAGCAGCAGGCGATCACCGACTACAGCAGAGCGATCGCGCTGAAGCCGGACTACGCGGTCGCATTTGAGAACCGTGGCTTGGCCTATGAGGCTATTGGCAAACACGACCAGGCCGCGCGCGATGCTGAACGATCAAAAGCATTGATGCGCGCCGAATGATACCCCCACACATCCGTCATAGAAACAGTACAGGATAGACGTCATGTTTTCGTTTTTTAAAAAGAAGCCTCCGCAAAATATACCCAATGCCA
>JAYRJH010000009.1:0-18731 GCA_041906415.1 Sphingomonas sp.
CGAGAAGCTCCAGATGCTCGACATCCCGCGCCGCAACCTGCTCTACGACCTGAAGGGCGACCCCACCGAGCAGCGCGACACCGCCGCCGCCAACCCGGCCGAGGTGAAGCGCCTGGCCGCCCTGATCCGCGCGCACGATTCGCAGCAGGTGAAGCCCGCATGGCCCGCGCTGGTGCGATCCCCGATTGCCATCGACCGCCCGCTGGGCACAAAGCCGCGTCCGGGCGAAACCTATATTTACTGGGCGAATTGATGGTGAAGGAAGACGGACGCAGGAAACGATCCGAGACAAGCCGGGAAAAGATCGTGGAGGCGATGGTGGCGCTGGTCGGCGAAGGCCACCCTTCCCCGTCCGCCGAACAGATCGCGGGCCGCGCCGGCGTGGGCTTGCGCACCGTCTTCCGCCAGTTCGCCGATATGGAGGCGATCTACGCGAGCATGGCGCGGCGGCTGGCGCGCGAATATCAGGACTGGCTCGATCCCTTCGCCGCGATCGACTGGCGCGGCCAGCTCGATGAGATGCTGGCCCGCCGGCTCGACACCTATGAGCGGCTGATGCCCTACAAGCGCGCGGCCGATGCGCATCGCCACGGCTCGGAAACGATCCAGCGCCATCATGCGGAGGTGCTGGCGACGATGCGCGAACGCCTCACCGGGCTTCTTCCCGAAACGGTTACGGAGGACCGCGCCACGCTGGAGGCGATCGATCTCCTGCTGAGCTTCGAGACGTGGCAGCGGCTGCGGCTGGACCAGCATCTCCCCCCCGCGCTCGCCCGCGACGTGGTGACGGGCGCGCTCGCCCGCTTCCTGCCCGCGCCATGAGAGGATCATGCCGATGACGCTCGCCTTCGATTGCTTCTGGTCGTTCCGCTCGCCTTATTCCTATCTGGTGACGCCCCGGCTGGTGGCGCTGGAGGATGGTTTCGACGTGCGCTGCAACGTCCGCGTCGTGCGGCCGATCGCGGTGCGGCAGCCGGAATTCTTCTCGAACGGCGATCCCTTGTGGGTCAGCTATCTGATGCGCGATACGGCGCGGACGGCGGAATATCTCGGCCTGCCCTATCGCTGGCCGCGGCCGGACCCGGTGGTGATGGATTTCGCCACGCGCACCTATCCGAAGGAGCAGCCTCATATCCACCGCCTTTCCCGGCTGGGGCAGCTCGCCGTGGAGCGCGGGCGCGGCCTTGCCTTCATCCACGCGGTGAGCCGGCTGATCTGGGACGGGCGGACCGACGATTGGCACGAGGGCGATCACCTCGCCCGCGCTGCGGCGGAAGCCGGGCTGGACCTCGCGGACATGGATCGCGCGGTGGAAAGCGAAGGCGATCGCCTCGCCGCCGCGATCGAGGCCAATGAGGCGGACCAGCGCGCGGCGGGCCATTATGGCGTGCCGCTGATGGCTTTCGGCGGCGAGCCTTTCTTCGGGCAGGACCGTTTCGACCAGCTCGTGTGGCGGCTGGAGCAGGCGGGCCTCTCGCCACGCTGACTTGCCCTGCCCGCTTGCTTTCGCGGCCGTGAAGGTCTTCATTCTCCACCGAACGATTCAAGGGGGAGCGACATGCGGGTCACGGGGCGGATTCTGGCAGGGGCGGCGCTTGCCGCGCTGACGGCGGGGGCAGGCATCGCGCGCACCGCGCCGAACGACGGCAAGGCGATCGAGGCGGCGTTCGACAAGAGCATCAGCTCCGCCGACCAGCTCGCATGGCTGAAGGACATGTCGTCCGAGCCGAATCATGTCGGCTCCCCGCATGACAAGGCCAATGCGGAGGCGATACTCGCGAAGTTCAGGCAATGGGGCTGGGACGCGCATATCGAGACGTTCCACGTCCTCTATCCCACGCCGATCTCCACCACCGTCGAGATGGTCGCGCCGGAGAAGATCGTGCTCGGCGGGCAGGAGCCGCCGGTCGCGGGCGACGACACCTCCTCGAAAACGGCCAATGCGCTGCCGCCCTATGTCGCCTTCCAGGGCGACGGCGACGTCACCGCCGATCTGGTCTACGTCAATTACGGGATGCCGGAGGATTACAAGGATCTCGCCCGGCGCGGGATCGACGTGAAGGGCAAGATCGTCATCGCGCGCTACGGCGTCGGCTGGCGCGGGCTGAAGCCGAAGCTGGCGCAGGATCACGGCGCGGCCGGCTGCATCATCTATTCCGATCCGGCCGATGACGGCTATGCGATCGGCGATCCCTATCCGAAGGGCGGCGCCCGTCCGCCGGCGGGTGTGCAGCGCGGATCGGTGGCGGACATGCCGCTCTATCCCGGTGACCCGCTGACCCCCGGCATCGGCGCGACCGAGAATGCGAAGCGGCTGACGCGCGAGGAAGCGCCGAACATCCTGAAGATCCCCGTCCTCCCCATGTCCTATGGCGACGCGCAGAAGCTGCTGTCGCGGCTGGGCGGGCCGGTCGCGCCGCCCAACTGGCGCGGCGCGCTGCCGTTCACCTATCACACCGGCGGCACGGGCGCGGTTTCCGTCCGTCTGGCGGTGAAGTCGGACTGGTCGCTGAAGCCGGTCTATGACGTGATCGCGAAGCTGAAGGGCGCGCGCTACCCGGATGAATGGGTGATCCGCGGCAACCATCATGACGGCTGGGTGTTCGGCGCGGGCGATCCGCTTTCCGGCAATGTCGCCATGCTTTCGGAGGCGAAGGCGCTGGGCGAGCTTTACCGCGGCGGCTGGCGGCCCGCGCGCACCATCGTCTACACGAGCTGGGACGCGGAGGAGCCGATGCTGCTCGGCTCGACCGAATGGGCCGAGGAACATGCCGATGAGCTGAAGAAGAAGGGCGTCATCTACATCAACACCGACGGCAACGGGCGCGGCACGCTCGGCGCGGCGGGCAGCCACTCCTTCCAGCGCATCGTCAACGCGGTGGCGGCGGACGTGGTCGATCCCGAAACCGGCGCCACCGTCGCGGCGCGCGCGCGGGCGGCCGTGCTGGCCGGCGGCTTCGGGCGGCGAAAGCCCAATGCGGCGGCGATGGCGGCGGCGGAGAAAGGCGCGGACCTGCCGATGGGGCCGCTCGGCTCCGGCTCCGATTATTCCGCCTATCTCCAGCACCTCGGCCTGCCGGCGCTGAACCTCGGCTATGGCGGGGAGGATGAATCCGGCGGCGTCTATCACTCGGTCTACGACAGCTTCCACCATGTGACGACCTTCGACGATCCGGGCCTGAAATATGGCGCTGCGCTGTCGAAGACGGTCGGGCGGCTGGTGATGCGGATCGCGAACGCCGACCTGCCGGTGCAGCGCTACGGCGATTTCGCCGATACCGTCTCCACCTATCTGGGCGAGGTGAAGACGCTCGCCGCCGATCGCCGCACCGAGGACATGAAGCGCGAGAAGCTGACGCGCGACGGCGTGTTCCGGCTCGCCAGCGATCCGCTGAAGCCGGTCGCGGCCCCGGCGCCGGAGCCAACGACGCCGGTGTTCGATTTCTCCCCGCTGGAAAGCGCCGTGGCCGCGCTCAAACAGTCGGCGGCCGCCTTCGACAGCGCGCTCGCCGCGCGCGGAGCCGGGCTGACGCAGGCACAGCGCGACACGCTGAGCGGGCAGGTGCGCGATATCGATCAGTTGCTGCTCGATCCGCGCGGGCTGCCGGGGCGGCCGTGGTATATGAACCTCGTCTACGCGCCGGGCCGCTTCACCGGCTATGGCGCGAAGACGCTGCCGGGCGTGCGCGAGGCGATCGAGGAGCGGCGCTTCGACGACGCCCGCGAGTTCATCGGCCGCACGGCGAAGGTGCTGCGCGATTATGCCGCGCGGCTCGATCAGGCGCGCGGCACGGTGGAGGGGAAATAGCCCCTTCCCGCATCGTCGCTCCGGCCACGCGCCGGAGCGACGCCCCTCATGCGGGGCAGGCCGTCAGCGCCTTCTCCCGCGCATCGAACAATGCGGAGATGCCGGTGTCGGCGGGCGTCGCGAGCAGGTCGGCCAGCGTATAGCCGTCCAGCACCTTCATGAACGCCGCCAGTGCCTCGTTGAGCGCCCTGGTCAGGCCGCAGGCGGGCGCGATCAGGCAATTGGCGCAATCGGCGAGGTCGAATCCGTCCTCCATATGCCGGACGAGCGCGCCGACGTTGATCTCCCCCGCCGGCCGGCCCAGCCGGATTCCGCCGCCGCGCCCGCGCGCGCTGGCGACATAACCGGCGTTGGCGAGGTCGTTCACCACCTTCATCAGATGGTTCTGCGAGATGCCGTAAGCCCGCGAAACCTCCGCGATCGAGCACAAGCGGTCGTCTCGCGCGCCCAGATAGAGCAGCACGCGCATCGCATAATCGGTATAGCGCGTCAGGCGCATTCACGGCTCCCGCGTCGTTTCGCCGCGATAATATATATCCGTATTGCATCTTTCCAGCCGCGATAATAGATGCAGATCAGGCGCATGATTGGAGCAAGCCCGATGGAACTGGCCGCAGAGATCGACGATGCCGCGCTGGAACGGCTGATCCCGCTTTTCTACGAACGCGTGCGGGCGGATCCGGCGCTCGGCCCGATCTTCAACGACGCGATCCACGACTGGCCGGATCATCTGGACCGGCTGATCGCCTTCTGGTCTTCGGTGATGCGCACCACGGGGCGCTACAAGGGCAGCCCGATGGCGGCGCATATGAAGCACAAGACATGGATCACCCCAGCCCTGTTCGACCGCTGGCTCACCCTGTGGAAGACGACGACCGAGGAGGTGATGGCCCCGGAAGCCGCCGCCGCGTTGCAGGCCAAGGCCGCGCGCATCTCCGAGAGCCTGCAACTGGCGCTCTATTTCCGCCTCGATCCCCAGGGCGGCCGGGCGGTGGCCTGACGCTCCCGCCGCCATGCCGGGCAGGCCCGGCATGGCGTCATTGGCCCGGACGTCAGAAGCTCTTGCGCAGGTTCAGCCCGATCGTGCGCGGCTGGGCGGAGTTAACGCTGGTCAGCCCCACGCCGATCGCGCTGGACGAGGCGCGGGTGATCGCCACCGCATCGAACAGGTTGTTGACGAAGATATAGGCGCCCCAGTCGTTCGCCCGCTCGATCCCGACGCGCACGTTCGCCAACTCGTAGCCGCGGATATAGCGGGTGTAGACATAGGTCGGGCGGAAATCGGAATAATAGCCGGCCGAGTGGCTGACGTCCCCGCGGATCACGCCGTCGAAGCTGTCGGTCAGCGCCCAGGTGTATTGCGCGCTCGCGCCGAGCGTGAACTTCGGCACATAGGGGATGCGATTCCCCTTCAGGCCGGAGCTTGCGGTGGCAAGGTTCGGCGGCAGCACGTCCTCCGTCAGCTTCGCGGTCATGTAGGTGGCGTTGGCGTTGATGCTGAGGCCGTGGACCGGCTGCACCGATCCTTCGAACTCCACGCCCTGCACCTGCGCGGCGGCTGCGTTGCCGATATAGGAGAAGGCGCCGTTCGGCGTCCGCTGCGTCACCTGCATGTTCGACCAGTCGATGCGGAACAGGTCGATGTTGGCGGTGACGGTGCGGTTCAGCCACGCCGTCTTGAAGCCCGCCTCGTAATTCCACAGCGAATCCGAGCGATAGGGCGTCAGCGCCGTATCGAGGCCCAGCACCTGGTTGACGCCGCCGGGGCGGAAGCCCTGCGCCGCCTCGAAATAGAACATGATGTCCGGCGTGAGCTTGTAGGACAGGTTGGCCTTCACCACCGTGCCGTCCTCGGTGGAGGAAAGCGCGGTCGGCGGGGTGATGCGCGCGCCGACGAGGATGGAGGGCACGTCGGTATGGCCCACGACGTCCTTGTCATATTTGAAGTAGCGCGCGCCGCCGGTGATGTTGAACTTCGGCGTGATGTCCCACGAAACCTCGCCGAACACCGCCACCTGCTTCAGCCGGTCGTGGATGAAGCGGATCGTGTCGATCTGGTTGGGGATGACATAGCCGCTGCCCGGATCGGCGTTGAGCTGCGGGTTCGAGACGTCGGTGGTGCGGCGCGAATAGAAGCCGCCGACCGTCCAGTTGATCGGCCCGTGCCCGGCTGAGCTGAGCCGCAATTCGCCGGTCAGCGCGTCCAGGTCCTGCTGCGGATAGAGCGAGCTGGTGGACTGGCCCGCCACGAACGCCTGATATTGCTGGAAGGAGGTGATCGGCGCGCCGAACTGGTCGCTGCACCCGCTCGCGCACAGCCGGTTATAGGTGGCGAGGTTGTTCGTGCCCTGGATGTAGCGCGAGGTGTCGCTTTGCCCGGTCAGGTGGCGATCCATATAGGACACCACGCCCGTCGCCACCACCGGGCCGAAATCGTAGCTGGTGGTCAGGCTGTAGAGCGTCACCCGGTCGCGTACCACCTGCCGGGTGCGTGAATCGGTCTTGTACCTGCCGCTTTCCAGCAGCCAGCCCGGCGTGTCGGTGGAGGAATTATTGTAATAGACCGCCGCGTCGATCGTCCACGGCTCGACCGGCTGGATGCGCAGCATCGCGCGGCCGCCGTAGCTTTCCTCGGCGTTGATGTTCTTCACGTGCAGCCAGGTGTTGTCGATATAGCCGCCGTTGCGCTTGTAGAAGCCGACCACGCGCACCGCGACCTTCTGGTCGACGAGCGGCACGTTCAACATGCCGTTCATCTCCTCGTTCGGCGCGCCGTGCTGCGTGGCGGACATGGTGCCGTCGAAATCCGCGCCCAGCCGGTATTCCGGCTTCTTGTAGATGATGCGCAGCGTGCCGCCCATCGATCCGGAGCCGTAGAGCGTGCCCTGCGGTCCGCGCAGCGCCTCCACGCGGTCCACGTCGAACAGCCGCAGTTCCGGCGTCGAGCCGCCCGCGTCGTTGCTGGCGCCGACGGTGCCGGTGACGGGGGTCTCGTCATAATAGACGCCGACGGTCGGCTCGCCGGTGGCCTGGATGCCGCGGATCACGACGCGGCGGTTGGAGGGGCCGCCGTCCACGAAATTGAGGCTCGGCACCTGGCTGCGCAGGTCCGCGATATTCTGCACGCCCGCATTGGCCAGCGTCTGCGACGACACGGCCGAGATGGCGATCGGCGTTTCCTGGAGCCGCGTGTCGCGCTTCAGCGCGGTGACGACGATATCCGCGTTGCCGCCTTCCGCCGCCGCGCCGCCCGTATCCTGCGCGAAGGCCGGCGCGCCGCCCAGCGCGGTCGCGGCCAGCAGGATCCCGGCCGTCACCAGCCGCCTTTGCGAAACGTCGATCATCTCCGAACCCCCCGTCGTTCGCCGCCTTGCTTATGTCCTGCGGCCTGTTCCTTGCCCTGCGATTGGGCAGGCGAAACGCGTTCGTCAACAAAAGTGTGCGCCGCGTGACGTTTTTTTGACGCACTCTTGCGCACGGGCCACGCATGGCGCACGATCGATTGCGCAGGGAACGAACCGTCGTCCGGCGGGGCAACCTTTTGTTTTATAAGAGACAGGCGCGGCGGTTTCCGCCGGGCGCCGCCTGTCGCGCAGGGGTCGGAGAGAGACGAATGAAGCGGATTGTGATCGGCGCGCCGGTTGTCAGCGCGGCCATGTTGCTGGCGGGCGCCGCGGGCGCGCAGCAGCAGGCGATGGACCCGGATTTCGCCAGATCGGTGAAGGAATGGACGACGCGGCCGGAATTCTCCACGCCCCTGGTCGATCACCTGCCCGTCTCCTCCACCATCCCCTCGCCCAGGCAGGTGTTCGGCCACCATATCGGCGCGCCGAACGTGCTGCACAGCCAGCCGGAGATAAACGCCTATTTCCGCAAGCTCGCGGCGGCCGCGCCCGATCGCGTGCGCATCATCGACATCGGCAGGACGAACGAGGGCCGCGAGAATATCGTCGTGATGATCTCCGATGCGGAGAACATGGCGAAGCTCGACCAATACAAGGCGAACCTCGCGAAGCTCGCCGATCCGCGCCACACCTCGCCGGAGGAGGCGAAAAGGCTGATCGCGGAGACGAAGCCGATCTATCATCTCACCGCCGGCCTCCATTCGGCCGAGACGGGGCCGCCGGAAATGGTGATGGAGCTGGCCTATCGCCTGCTCACCGAGGATTCGCCGCTGATCCGCCAGATCGGCAGGAACGTGGTCGTCGCGATCAGCCCGGTGCTGGAAGGCGACGGGCGCGATCGCTATCGCGACTGGTATTACCGGCACCTGATCGACGAGAAGGATGATCTGAACAAGCCGGCCGCCCCGCCCTATTGGGGCAAATACATCTATCACGACAATAACCGCGACATAAACTTCTCGGACCCGAGCGCCGCGGAGATGATGAAATATTATCTCGAATGGCACCCGCCGATCATGCACGAGCTGCATGAATCGGTGCCGTTCCTCTACACCTACAGCGGGCAGGCCCCGCAGAACCCCGATCTCGATCCGATCCTCTACGGGGAACTGCCCTTCTTCTCGAACTTCGAGATGTCGCAGCTCACCAAATACGGGATGCCGGGCGTGTGGACGCACGGTTTCGTCGATGCGTGGTCGCCGGGCTATGTCGGCTTCATGTCGTCGAACCACAACGGCATGCTGCGCATGTATGAGACGTTCGGCAACGGCGGCGCGACGACGATGCTGCGCCACGTCGACACCGGCGAAGGCGGCCCCGGCGTGCGCGGCGGCAACCAGACAGCGCGCGACTGGTTCCGGCCATCCCCGGCTTACAAGGAAGTCGAATGGTCGATGCGCAACAACACCAATTACATGGAGAGCGGCGTGCTGACCGCGCTCCAGCTCGCCTCGACCTTCCCGAACGTCATCCTCGAGAATTTCTACAAGAAGAGCCTGAACGGCATCGAGGCGGGATCGGCCAAGGCGCCCTATGCCTATATCATCCCCGCCAATCAGACCGATCCGACGCGCGTGAAGTTCGTGACGGACGTGCTCCAGATGCAGGGGATCGAGATCGGCAAGGCGACCGCCGCGATCAGGCTGGGCGACAGGAGCTGGCCGGCCGGATCGCTCGTCATCAAGCTGAACCAGCCCTACGGCCGGCTCGCCAAGACCCTGCTCAAGGTGCAGGACAATTACCCCGACGACGACATGACCACCTATGACGACGCGGCATGGACGATGGGGCTGATGACCCACACCAACATCGTCCAGATCGCGGACAAGGCGGTTCTGGACGTGCCGACCACGCCGCTCGACCATTTCGTCGTCAGCGGCGCGATCGGCGGCGCGGGCGCGGGCGGCTATGCGGTGATCGACACCGGATCGGTCAACCTCGCGCAGCTCCGCTTCCGGCTGAAGGACGTCGCCGTGCGTGTCGCGGAGAAGCCGTTCAAGGCCGGCGGGCGCGAGGTGCCGGCCGGATCGCTGCTGGTCCCCGCGAGCGCGGGCGGGCAGCTGAAGCCGCTGATCGAGGAGCTTGGCCTCACCGCCGTCGCGGCCCCCGCCGATCCGGGCGTGCCGGTCCACGACATGCCGGTGCCGCGCGTCGCCTTGTTCAGCACCTGGGGATCGACGCAGAATGTCGGCTGGGTCCGCTACGCCTTCGATCAATACAAGACGCCCTACGACCTGATCTACAAGGAGCAGGTGCGCGCGGGCGATCTGCGCGCGAAATACGACGTCATCATCCTGCCCGATCAGGGCCGCGCGCCGAAGGACATCGTGTTCGACCTGCCGGTGAAGGGCAAGCCGCTCTCCTATACGCAGAGCAAGGACCAGCCCTCGCTCGGCATATATGGCTCGACGGAGGATATCCGCGGCGGCATGGGCCTGCCGGGGCTGGAGGAATTGCGCAAGTTCGTGGCGGCCGGCGGCCTGCTCATCACCACCGGCAAGGCGAGCGGCGTGCCCGGCAGCTTCGGGCTGGTGGACGATGTGAGCGTCGGCGGCGTCAGCAAGGACTTCTACGCTCCCGGCCCGATCGTGAAGGCGAACGTGCTCCAGCCCGCCAGCCCGATCTTCTACGGCTATACGCAGAAGACGATGCCGGTGCGCTGGGCGACCAACGTGCTGCTCGGCGTGCCCAGGACGGCGAAGCAATATGTGCTGATGGAATTCCCCGGCGGGAAGAAATCGGTGATGAGCGGCTTCATGAAGAGCGCCGACGAGGTGAAGGACCGCCCGGCGATCATCAACATGCCGGTCGGCGCGGGGCGCGTGCTGATGTTCGCAACCAACCCGGTGTGGCGCTGGCAGAATCTCGGCGAATACCGGATGCTCTACAACGCGATGCTCAACTGGAAGGCGCTGGGCGGCCCGAACAACCTCGCGCCCGTGAAGCCCGATGAGGGCGCGCCCGCCAACAAGGCGCCGCGCGTGGACGACGGCTCGAAGCCGACCGGGCTGACGGGCTCGGAAGACACCGGCACCCCCAATTGATCCAGCGAGGAAGACGAGACATGAAGGTCAGGACGATCGCGCTCGCCACGGCGGTGGCGCTGATGGGGCTATCCGGCATCGCGCTGGCGCAGGGCGACACCGTGCTCGGGCCGAAGGCGGAGCGGGCGGCGGATCGCTGGACGATCATCCACGCCGGCACGCTGATGGCCGACGCCAGCAAGCCGGTGACGAAGGACGCCAGCATCATCGTGAAGAACGACAGGATCGAATCCGTCCGCCCCGGCTTCGTCGGCGCGGAGGCGATCGGCAACGGGGTCGCGCCCGGCGACGTGAGCGTGATCGAGCTGCGCGACAAGTTCGTCATGGCCGGGCTGATCGACGCGCACGTCCATATCGGCTTCGGCAGCTGGACGGCGGCGCTGCGCAACGCGCGCGAGAAGATCATGGGCGGCGCCACCACCGTGCGCGACGCGGGCAGCACGCCGGAGGTGATCTTCCCGCTGCGCGACGCGATCAACGCCGGGCTGGTGGTCGGCCCGCGCATCCTCGCCTCGGGCGCGCCGCTCACCACCACCGGCGGGCACGGCGATTTCCGCAACGGCAATTTCCAGGCCTCGCTGATGCCGCCCCCCTTCTCCGGCGGGGTGTGCGACGGGGTGGGCGAATGCGAGAAGGTGACTCGCCGCCAGATCCAGCTCGGCGCGGACCAGATCAAGATCATCGACACCGCCGGCGTGGTGGACGACAGCTACACCGGGCTGGACCAGCAGTTCACCGATGCCGAGCTGCACGCGATCGTCGACGCCGCGCACCTGATGAAGCGCAAGGTGATGGCCCATGCGATCGGCGCGGACGGCGTGAAGGCGGCGGTGCGCGCGGGCGTCGATTCGATCGAGCACGGCAATTACCTGGACGACGAGGGCGCGAAACTGATGAAGGCGCACGGCACCTATCTCGTGCCGACGCTGGAGGCGCCGACCGATGTGCTGCGCCGCGTGCGCAACGCGAAGCCGGGCGACCGGGCGATCAGCGAGAACACGCGCCGCAAGGTGCTGGGGATGCCGGAAGCGCAGCCCGACGGGATCGGGCGGCAGGTGAAGGTGGCGCTGCGCAACGGCGTGACGATCGCGGTCGGCACCGATTTCGGCGGCACCGCGGGCGACGAGATGGTGCTGCTGGTGCGCAACGGCGGAATGACCGCCCCTGCCGCGCTGCGCGCCGCGACGCTCACCAACGCCGAATTGCTCGGCATCTCGGACAAGGCGGGCACGATCGCGCCGGGCAAGTCCGCCGATATCGTCGCCTTCGACGGCAATCCGCTGGACGAGATCGAGGCCGCGACCCGCGTGGCGTTCGTGATGTCGCAGGGGCATGAGTTCAAGGGGCCGGGCTTCCGCCTGCCCTGACGCCTGCCCGCCGCCCCGGTTTCAAGCCGGGGCGGCGGATGGCCCCTGCCCTGATCGCGGCCTAGCGCCGCACCAGCAGCCGGCGCGCGGCCGAACGCCGCCCGGGCGCGCTTTCTTCTTCGATATTGGTCTTGCGGCGCAGGACGATGCGATTCCGCCCGTCGCGCTTCGCATCGTAGAGCGCCGCGTCCGCCAGCCGGAAAAGCTGCGGGAAATCCTCCGCCGGAAAGATTTCCGCCACGCCCAGGCTGGCGGTGACGACCTGCCCGCCGATCGTCTCGCCATGGTCGCACGCGGCGATGCCCGCGCGCACGCTTTCCGCGAAACGCTCCAGCACCACGCCCTCCAGCCCGACCGCTAGCAGGGCGAATTCCTCCCCGCCGAGCCGCCCGACCGCGCACATCGCGCCTTCCCATGAGCCGATCCGCCGGCCGACGCGGGCCAGCACCACATCGCCCGCTTCATGGCCGTATTCGTCGTTGATCGACTTGAAGCGATCGATATCGACCAGCAGCAGCGCCGCCGGCAGTTGATCGGCCCGCGCCCGCGCGATCAGCGGGCCGGCGCTTTCCACGAAGCCGCGCCGGTTGCGCAGGCCGGTCAGCGCATCGCGCCGGGCGAGTTCCTGCGCCCTCGCCTCCGCCGCGCGGGCGAGGTCGCGCTCGATCCGCAGCCGGCCGAGCCGCCGCGTGGCGGCCACCGCAAGCCACAGGGTTTGCCATGTCGCGCCGAGCAGCATCAGCAGCTTGGAGCCGGCGCCCCAGAAATCGTCCTCGATATCCAGAACCTGCACCAGCCCCAGCACCGCCATCGGCACGAACCATGCGCCGGCCAGATCGCGCACCTCCCTCGCGCCGCGCCGCCACGCCCAGGCGAGGCAGCAGGCGACCAGCAGCAGATCGATGATTATGAGCACGCCCAGCACGTCCGCCATCAGCATCAGCTGGTCGCCGTGCATCAGGGAAAGCGGGATGCCGAGCACCGCCACGAACAGTCCCAGGGCCAGCGCCGCGACGCGCAGCGCGCGCGGCAGCTTGCCGGGGCCGGGCGCGGTGATGGTGCTCGCCGTTCCCAGCGCCACCGCGACGCAGGACAGGAAGGTGCAGAAACGCGCGGAGCCTTCTCCCGCCGTCCACGGCAGGACCAGCAGGTGCAGCTGGGACCATGTGGCTCCCCACGCCACCATGCACGCCGCCCATGCGCCGTGCCAGGCGAGATATTGCCGCCGCACCGCGACGGCGAGCGAGACGGCGTAAAGCCCGCCGACCAGCAGCAGGGTGAGCGCCGCGCCGGTCGCCGCCGCCATTCCGATCGCCTGCGTCGCGCTCTGCTCCTTCGACATCACCCGCGCATGGATGAGATTGTAATCGGAGAGCCGGTCGAAACGCATCGTCACGCTGCGCACCGGCGCGTCATGCTGCGGGGCCACGAACAGCACCTGGCCGCCCGCGCGCCAGCGGCCGGCGAAATTGCCGCTCCGCACCGTCTGCCAGCGCACCGTGCCGTCGGTATAGGTGAAGGCCACCGCCAGCCGGGCGAAGCGCGATTGATGCACCATCAGCGATATGTCGTTCGGGTCCACCGGCAACCCGTCCATCCGCGCCGTCAGCCACAGGCTGCCGTCGCGATAGCCCTGCGGCTCGCCCGTGCAGGAAAAGCGCAGCGTCGCCAGCGCGGCGTCGCCGCGCGACACCTCCGTCACCGCATGGCACAGGGAGGGCCGGATATTCACCACATCGGCGAAGGCAGGCGCGGCGGCGCAGATCGCCAGAAGCGTCAAGGCCATGCGCGCCAGCGCGGCCCGTAACGTTTTTGCGGCCCGTTTCATTGACTTCACCTTTGCCATGGCAATGGTTGGCAAAGTTTTACTTTCCCGAAAAATCCGCTTCGCCGGTTTACCTGCACGCCCCGCGCGGGCAGACATCGCATCTTCCGCAACGAAAGGCCGAGATGAAACCCGCCATTCTTCCGCTCGTCGCAGCCCTTGCCCTTTCCGTCCCGGCGCAGGCCGCCGACGCCCCGGCGTCGAAGGACGAGGCAAAGGCCGCCCGGCCCCTGTTCCAGCCGGCCGAGGTCGCCTCTACCGGGTCGGTGACGATCGGCGGCCGGCGCATCCCGTATCGCGCGGTGGCGGGCACGCTGGTGGTGCATCCGAAGGGGTGGAGCGACACCGACGCGCTCGATCCGGCGAAGAAGCAGAAGGCGGAAGCCTCGATGTTCTACACCGCCTATTTCCGCGCCGGCGTTCCCACCGCCGACCGCCCGATCACCTTCATGTTCAACGGCGGCCCGGGATCGTCGAGCATCTGGCTGCACATGGGCGCGTTCGGCCCGGTGCGCGTGGACACGAAGGACGGCGCGCACAATGCCGCGCCCTATGCGCTGGTGAACAACGACGAGAGCCTGCTGGACGTGTCCGACGTGGTGTTCATCGACGCGCCCGGCACCGGGTTCAGCCGCATGGCCGGGCCGGACAAGGAGGCCGCCTTCTACGGCGTCGATCAGGATATCCACGCCTTCGCGAAGTTCATCACGCAATTCCTGTCGAAATATCAGCGCTGGGGCAGCCCGAAATACCTGCTCGGCGAAAGCTACGGCACGATGCGCGCGGCGGGGCTGACGCTGGCGCTGCAGCATGAGAGCGTGGACCTGAACGGCGTCGTCCTGCTCTCGGACATCCTCAACTGGGATCTGATCCCCGACGATCCGCAGGCCAATCCGGGCATCGACGAGCCCTATATCGTCAGCCTGCCGACCTATGCGGCGACCGCCTGGTATCACAACCGCGTCGCCAGCCGCCCGGCCGATCTCACCGCCTTCCTCGCGGAGGTGGAGCGGTTCGCGACCGGCGACTATGCCGCGGCCCTGATGCAGGGCAACGACCTGCCCGCCGACAGGAGACAGGAGATCGCGACGCGGCTTTCGGGCTATACCGGCCTTTCCGTGCCCTATCTGCTGCGCAGCAATCTCAGGATCGAATATGGCGCGCTGCAGAAGGAGCTGCTCGCCGATCAGGGCCTGACCACCGGCACGCTCGACACACGCTTCACCGGCGCGACGCTCGATCCGCTCAGCAAGGTTTCGGAATATGATCCGCAGAGCAGCGCGATCGCCTCGGCCTATGTCTCCGCGTTCAACGATTATGCGCGCGGCACGCTCAAATATGGCGAAGGCGTGGAGCACAGGCCCAGCGTCGGCACCTATGGAAGCTGGGACTACAAGCACCAGCCGCCGGGCGCAAACCGCCCGATGATCGCGCTGCCCAACGTGCTGCCCGATCTGGCGGTGGCGATGAAGCAGAACCCGGACATGAAGGTGATGGTAAGCGGCGGCTATTTCGACGTGTCCACGCCCTATTTCTCAGGGCGCTACGAGATGCGGCACCTGCCGGTGCCCGCCAATATCCAGGCCAATATCGAATATCGATATTATCAGTCCGGCCATATGGTCTACGTCAACCCGGCCGTGCTGAAGACATTCCGCGCCGACGTGGCCGATTTCATCCGCCGCAGCAGCGCGAAGTGATGCGTTCCGGGGCGTCGCCGCGCGGCGGCGCCCCGGAAGCCGCGATTACCTGCGGCTCGCCATGTCGATGAAGGCGTCCATGTCGCGCGTGAATTGCGGATGCACTTCCGGGTTCACATAGACCATGTGGCCGGACTCATAATATTTGAACGTCAGGTTCTTCCGCAGCTCCGGCGGCACGTCCATGTGCTTCAGGTCATATTCCGCGCCGAAGAAGGGCGTGGCCATGTCGTAATAGCCGTTGAGCGACAGCACCTTCAGATTGGGATTCTCCCGCATCGCCTGCGCGAGGTCCAGCGCGGTATCGGCCAGCGCCATCGGCCCATAGCCGCCACGCCCCGGCGCGCGATGCTTCTGGTCCCATTTGCCGCCGCCGATCGCGGCGTAATAATTCGGGCGGTAGGTGAGCTTCGTCTTGTAGCCCAAAGTGTCGAACAGATAGGAGTTGAGCGCGCCGATATACGGCCCGCTCAGCGAGCGGTCGGCGGGATCATATTCGGGATTCTCGCCCGCGTCGTCGGCGTCATAGCCGGTGAAGCGCGCGTCGAGGCGGCCGATCGTCTTGCCCTGGTCGCGCAGCAGTTCCTTGCGGAAACGCGACAGGTCCACGCGCAGATTGGCCTTGAGGATATAAGGCACCGACAGGCCGGTATAGGCGCTCATCTGCTGCGCGATGGTGTTCTTCTCCTCCGCCGTGATGTCCGATCCTTTCAGCAGCGCGCTGGCATAAGGCCCGCGCGTCCATTCGCGCACTTCCGTCAGCCACGGCTCCAGCGTGGCGGGGCGGTTCGGGATGCGGTTGTGATACCAGGCATCCGCCGCATAGCTGGGCAGATAGGTCAGGTGGATCATGTCGTAGCCCGGCTGGCGCACGCCATAGTTCAGGATCGAGGAGAGCAGGATCACGCCGTTCATCTGCACGCCGCGATCCTGCAGCGCATAGACCAGCCCCGCCGAGCGCAAGGTGCCGTAGCTTTCGCCGAACAGGAACTTCGGGCTGTTCCAGCGATCATATTTCGAAAGGAAGCGCATGATGGCGCGCGAATAGGCATCGATGTCCTGATCCACGCCCCAGAATTCCGGGCCTTTCGACTTGCCGATCGGGCGCGACAGGCCGGTGCCGATCGCGTCCATGAACACCACGTCGCTATGGTCGAGGATCGTGTTCGCATTGGGCGTCACGCGGAACGGCGCGTTCGGCTGCGGCCCGGCGGTGGGCGTCTCGACATGCACCGGCGCGACCGAGCCCATGTGCAGCCACATCGAGGAGGAGCCGGGGCCGCCGTTATAGGCGAAGGTGATCGGCCGCTCCGGCGCGCCCTTCGCGCGATCGGCGATATAGGCGACGTAGAACATGCTGGCGACCGCCTCGCCGTCGTCGTTGCGGATCGTCAGCGTGCCGGGGATGGCGGTGTAGTTCACCACCTTGCCGTTGACGGAGACGTTGCCGCGTTTCGGCTGCGCATCCTCCACGGCGGAGGCGAGCGCGGTGTCGTCGTCCCGGTCGCGGTCCTTGTCCCTGTCGCCCGCCTTCGCGCCCTTGCCGTGATCCTCCGACGCGGCGCGGGGCGATTTCTCGTCCGCCGCATTGGCGACGTTGAGCGGGGCGAGCGACACGCCCGCGATTGCCGCCGAAAGCAGCAGATGCCTGATCTTCATATATCCTCCCTGGGGATCGAGGTTTTTCTTGGCTTGTCTCAATGGGCGTTGGGGAACGGGTTCTTCCCGCCCTCCGCGATCCATTGGTCCATTTGCTGCTCAAGCACGTTGAGCGGCACCGAGCCGAGGCTCAGGAACTTGTCGTGGAACCAGCGCTGGTCGAATTTCGGCCCCAGCGCGGCTTCTGCCTTGGCGCGCTCGCGGCGAATGGTCATCTCGCCCAGCTTGTAGGCCAGCGCCTGTCCGGGCCAGCTTATGTAGCGATCGACCTCCGTCTCTATCTCATGCTGCGACAGCGCGGTATGGTCGGCGAGATAGGCGATCGCCTTCTCGCGGCTCCAGCCGTAATGGTGGATGCCGGTGTCGATCACCAGACGGCAGGCGCGCCAGATCTCATAGGATTCGCGGCCGAATTCCTCATAGGGCGTGCGATAGATGCCGATCTTGCTGCCCAGCCATTCGGTGTAGAGGCCCCAGCCTTCGCCATAGCCGGAGAAATAGGTCTGCTTGCGGAAGGCCGGGCGATCCGGCACCGGCGCTTCCATCGCGATCGCCGCCTGCAGGCTGTGGCCCGGATTGCATTCGTGCAGTGTCAGCGCCGGAATCTGGTAAAGCGGGCGCGACGGCAGGTCGTAGGTGTTCATCAGGCAGCTTTCCATCCCGCCGCGCCCGGCGGTGTAGAAAGGCGCGATCGCATCGGGCACCGGGCGGATCGTGAAGCGGTAGCGCGGCAGAAAGCCGATCGTCGTCTTGAGCAGCCCGTCCATCCGCGCCGAGGTATAGGCCGAAACGCCCATCAGCTCGTCCGGCGTCTTGGCGTAGAATTGCGGATCGGTGCGCAGGAACTGGATGAACGCCTTCAGGTCGCCCTTGAACCCGGCGGCAGCCTTCGTCTTCTCCATGTCGGCGGTGATGCGCGCCACCTCCTCCAGGCCGATCTTGTGGATCTGCTCGGCGGTGAGGTCGGTAGTCGTATATTCGCGGATCTGCGCCTGATAGAAGGCCTTGCCGTCCGGCATCGATTCCGCCGCCAGCGTGACACGCGTCTTGGGCAGATATTCGTTGCGGTAGAAGTTCAGCAGCTTGTCATAGGCGGGCACGACGCTGGCGGAGATCACCTGCTTCGCCTCCGCCTGGAGCGCCGTCTTGTCCGCATCGGTGATCGAGGCGGGCATGTCCGCCATCGGCCCCCAGAACGGGTTCTTCAGGATCGGCGATCGTATAGGCCTCGATCGACTTGTCGCGCCCTTCCAGCGTGACGCGCGGCACGCTGAACCCGCGCTTCAGCCCGGCGCGCATGTTGGCGATCTGCTCGTCGAAATAGCGCGGCAGATCGCGCAGCCGGGCGATGTAGCGGCGATACTGGTCGGCGTTGCGATAGGGGCTGCGCGGCGCGATGCCGGACCAGAACTGGCTGTCGGCGTTGAACGGCATTTCCCATGTGCGGAACCGGCCGTTGGCGACGAACGCCTCCAGGCTGGTGCGGAACACGGCGGCGTTGATCTTCTCCTCCGGCGAAAGCTGGTCGACCGGGATCTTGTCCAGCGCGGCCAGCGTCTTCGTCCAATAGGCGATGCGCGCCTGCTGGCTGGCCGGGTCGATCCTGGGGAAATGATCGGTCGGGCCATTGTCCCCGTCGCCGCGCCGTTCCCCCAGCTCCTTGCCGCGCCATTCCCACTCGGCATCATACAGGGCGCGCAACTGCTGGTCGGCGCTGCCGCTCGCCGCCGCCGGCGCGGCCTGGGCATGAACGGCGACCGGCGCGGCGGCGGCGAGCAGGGCGAAGGAAAGCGGCAGGGATTTCATCATGAGCAGGCTCCCATCAGGCGGCATATGTTTTTCGTTCCCGGCCCTTTCGTATACGAAATCCGGAAATCGCCAAACAGCCTTTTTTCGGTCCGAAATCCGCCCCTATTCCTCCGCC
>JAYRJH010000415.1:0-2596 GCA_041906415.1 Sphingomonas sp.
CCACATCTGGGCGGCGGTTTCGGGGGTGAGGTTGAGGTTGAGATCGCCGTTCTGCGCCATGGCGATATCCCGCTTCGACATTTCGACGCCGTGTTCGCGCAGCAGCCTTTGCATTCTCGTGAGCCGCCCACCCTCGACGATCCGCGTGAGCCTGTCGTTCGGGGCGCGATCGGCGACGCCTGCGGCACCGCCCTCGGCCATATCGGTCTGGTTGCCGACGCCCTGCGTCAGGGTGCGGATGAAGCTGTCGAGACGCGCCGCCTGCCGAACCGACATGCCGGCCGCTGCCGCGCCTTCCGCGAAACCCGAATTGTCGGCCTGACGACGCTGCTCGCCAATATGGGCCGACGATCGGGTTCCGTCGTGCCCTGCTTCGCGCTGGGCGTCGAGCTTGCCCGACCGCTCGGCAAAATCATAACCGGAGGCTTCCCGCGTGCGACCATAAACGCTGGCGCCCTCGCGCGCAGCCTCCGCGGTCGCCCCATCGGCGGTGCCGACCTGAACCGCTGCATTGTAGCTTTCCAGCGCCCGAAGAACCTGCGCCTCGTTTCGCCCGGTGGCGCGGGAAAGCTGGGAGATAGCCGTCGAGCGCGCCTCGCCGGAGAGGTTGTTGATGAACCCGATCCGCCTGCTGGTCTCCTGAACCGGCAGGCCGAGCATCGCGGCGGCCTGTCGCTCGCCCGCGTTCGCGCCGGTACGATGGGCCTGCTCGGTCGCGACATTGCCGCGCTCGATCCGGGCGACGTTGTCGCCGGCGAAATCGCGCCGACCCTCCATCGCGCCAACCTGCACCTGAGCGCCGGTCAGATCGTTGCGCAGCATCTGTTCCTGATCGAAGGTGTTCGCGATCAGCTTGGCGAACGTAGGATCAGCCGATGCCTGGGCGATCACCGTCGATGCCTTGAGTGCGGCGTCTGAACCATCATAGCCGTTCCGTTCGAAGTGCCGCTGCGCGCCCTGCATCATCATATCATAGGCACGCTGGTCCCCGAAGGCGCGCCATTGCGCCATCCGCTGCGCGAAGGCCGCGAATGCCCGTTCGCCGGTCTGGCCTTCGCCGAAATAGCCATGGCCCAATGCCCGAAGGGCGTCCTTCTCGGCATAATTGTGGATCGCGGAGGTGGCGGCATTGGCGCGGACCGCACGGATGGTTGCCGGATCGGAGAGGCTGCGGCCGGTCAGCGCCGGGGATAGCCCTCCCAGCTCGCGAGCCGCATCGAGACCGCCCACGCCGGCGGCGGCCGTGCCCGGCACACCGCCACCCTGTTCACCGATATACCGGCTCGCGGCGCCGAAGGCCCGATCCGCGCCGAACGTCGATCGCTCCCCGAAATCGCCGAAGGTGGAAGACGATCGCGCGCGCGCCATGGTGCCGGACGCCGACGCCTGCGCTTCGAGCGCGCCGGCATAACCTTCGCGCGTGCCGAGCGGCGCGGCGGCGGCGGTCCCCTGGCCTTGGACACCCAGCGCGCCGCTGGTGAAAGCGGTGAAGACGTTGCCCGAGAAGCGGAATACGGTGAACACGAAAGCGCCGGCAAGGCCGGCGGCGGCCGTGCGGAAGCTGCCGAAGATCGCGAGCGCCTTCATCGCGGAGGAGGGCGCCAGGACCCATGCGTTCACCGCGACATTGTTCGATCGCATCTCCGCCAGCACATCGGTCGCCCGGCCGAGGGTGAGCTGGTAAATGCCGGCATCGATCACGCCCCACAGCGCCACGAACACGAACAGGCCGAGCGAGAAGGATGCGACGCGCAGATTGATCGGAGTCAAAATGAACAGGAGCGCCACCGGCATCATGAACAGCATGATCCCGAAGACGGTGGCGCGGATCGTCGGCATCCATTCGTTCGCCGTCGACATGGTGGCAAGGCCGCTCGACATGACCGCCCGGTTGGCCATCACACGCGCGGCGGTGGCGGGGCTATCCTCGAACAAGACGTCGCCGACCGTATTGCCGAGCATCACACCGGTCAGGAACTGCTGGAGCGAAAGCGGGGTGCCCATCATCATCAGACCCATCTCGCCGAGGTTGGAGCGGCAGCGGGCGAGTTGGGCGGCGTTCGCGACGTCATAGCCGGTGCGGGTGCAGACCTGCGCGACATAGTGATCGAACAATCCCGGTTCGGAGAGCCGGGTCGAAATATGCTGCCATGCCTCCGCGCATGTCACCGTCGTCCCGCCTTTGTCGGCGGCGGTATAGACGGTGCTGAACGTGGCAGGCCCCGCCATGGCCGCAAAGGCGCCCGGAAGATCTGTCGCGGTGCGATAGAGCTGATCGTCGTTAACGCCATAGGCCGGCGAGACCCGCGCGACCGGATAACATTGCCGCACATAATCCTTGATCGTGGCATCAAGATATGTGTCGGTCATCGGCCCATGAGGGCTCGCGGCGTTGAGGAACAGGTCGAACGAGTGGCCGCCTGCGCCGAACTCCAGTTTCGCGTTGGGGTCGGTGGTATTGTCGTCGATCACCTCCGCCAGCGCCCGCTCCATCATATTCGTCATGCCGGCGACGATGACGATCAGGTTGGGCACCCCTCCGACTGGCTGATAGGCGTTGCGGACGCGATCATAGACATGGACCGTTCCCGTCGTT
>JAYRJH010000416.1:0-2589 GCA_041906415.1 Sphingomonas sp.
CTCGCGTGCAGTGCCGTCGAGCAGGGCGTCCAGCTCCGGCGCGATTTCGGCGAGTTTCTTGCCCGAAGGCGCCTCGGTGATCCCCAGCAGCGTTTCGGCCGAGCTGTTGATGAGCCGCACCGTGCGATCGCCGGCGATCGAGATCACGCCCGCCGACACGCCGGACATCACCGCCTCGATCAGCACGCGACGACTGTCGAGCTGGGCATTGGCGGTGACGAGCGCCTTGTTCTGCGCCTGTAGCCGCTCGGTCATGCGGTTGAAGGCGGTGGCGAGCGTGCCGACTTCGTCCCGCGCCCTCGTCTCCGGCACGCGCGCGGCGAGATCGCCGCTCTCGACGCGTCGCGCGGCATCCACCAACTGACCGACCGGCCGCACCAGCCGGTCCGCCACGGCAAGGCCGATCCATACCGCCACGCCGACGATCAGCAGCGACAGCACCAGCAGCGCCACGTTGAAGCGCACCTGCAACGTCCGCGCCTTCGCGAGCAGGGCGTGGTAGTTAGCGAGCGCCGCCTCCGCGCGCTTCGTCTGCGTCGTCATCTGCTTCGGATCGGTGACGCGGGCGGCATAGAGGAACATTTCCGTCCCCGGCACGCGGGTGACGGTCTGGATGCGATCGCCGGTGACGGTGACCACGCTGCGTTGGCCGCGCCGCAATTCGCTCACCGCATCCGCCGAGACCTGGCGCGCGAGGTTCAGGTCATAGGGATTGACAAAGGCCAGCGTCTGCAACTCGCCATTGGGCGCGACGGAGAAGATCAGCGCTTCCGAAAGGCTCCGATAATAGGTCTGCTGGAACAGGAAAGGGCGGAAGCGCGGATCGTCGAGGGGGCGCTGGCGCAGCTCGTCGGAAATATCCTGTGCCATCGTCACCGTGGCTTCCTCCCATCGCTGGAGGAACTGGTTGTATGAGGCGCGGGTGAGCGTCGTGGCGTTCTCGAACACGCCGCGCGCGCGATCGGAATACCAGAATTGCACGCCATATTGGAACAACAGCGACGCCGCGATGGTGACGAACAGCATCGGCACCGCCGCCACGACCGAGAAGATCGCGGCGAGCCGGACATGGAGCCGCCCTTCCCCGCCGATCGGCGAAAGGCGCGCGCGCCGGTTCGCGATCCGCCGCCCCAGCAGCATCAGCAGGGCCACGCCCGGCACGAGGTTCGCAATCAGCAGCAGCGCCACCAGCGGCGGCGCGATCAGGCCCTGCGGCTTGCCGGCATGTTCGATCACGAAATAGCTGGAGATGCCCACCGCGACCGCGACCGCCAGCACGGCAAGCTCCACCGCCGGCGTGACGACGAAACGCCGCCTCGGCGTCGATTCGGTCGTCACGGATGCCATGCTGGCGTTCATCGTCACCCTGCTACAACAAAGGTGTTGCAGAGAGAACACAGAATCTGGCGACGGCTTCCCGATCAACGATCAGATGTGCGCTGGGCGGGATCGATGCCCAGCATGTCGAGTCTCTTGCGCAAGGTGTTGCGGTTTAGCCCCATCGCCCGCGCGGCCCGAAGCTGGTTGCCGCCGAAGCGGGCGAGCATGGTTTCGATCAGCGGGCGCTCGACCTCCGCGATCAGCCGGTCATAGAGCGTGCCGTCCTCCAGCGCGGCGGGCGCGCTGCTCGCGAGCTGCTCGATCCACATGCGGACCGCCATGTCGATCGCGGGGTCCGGCGCCTTGGCATGGACCTGCGGCGCGCCCAGCATCTCGCGGATCTCGCTCGCGCTGACCCGATCGTCGCGCGAGAGGGCCGCGAGGCGGCGCATGAGATTTTCCAGCTCCCGTACGTTGCCGGGCCAGTCGTGCGCCTCCAGCACGGCCACGGCATCGTCGCCCAACGTCTTGCGCGGCAGGCCGGCATCGGCGGCGCGATCGAGGAAATGACGGGCGAGCGCACCGATATCCTGTCGCCGCTCGCGCAGCGCGGGCAGCGACACCGGCACCACGTTGAGCCGGTAATAGAGGTCCTCGCGGAACGCGCCGCGCGCCACCGCCTGCTGCAGGTCGCGATTGGTGGCGGCGACGATGCGCACGTCGGCGCGGATCGTGCGCGATCCGCCGACGGTGGTGAATTCTCCCTGCTGAAGCACGCGGAGCAGGCGCGTCTGCGCCTCGATCGGCATGTCCCCGATCTCGTCGAGGAACAGGGTGCCGCCCGCCGCCTGCTCGAACCGTCCGGCGTTGCGCTGCGCCGCGCCGGTGAAGGCGCCGCGCTCATGGCCGAACAATTCCGCCTCGATCAGCTCGCGCGGGATGGCGGCCATGTTGATCGCCACGAACGGCCCGGTTTGGCGCGGCCCGAGATCGTGGATCGCGCGCGCCACCAGCTCCTTGCCGGTGCCGGATTCGCCCGAGACGAGCACGGTGAGGTCGTTCGACACCAGCCGCGCGATCACGCGATACACCTCCTGCATCGCGGGCGAGCGGCCGATCAGCGGGAGCGCCTGATCCTCATCGGCCTCGGCATTGGGCGCATCCGCGCCGCGCCGGACCAGCGCCTTGGCAACGGTGCGGCCGAGTGTGTCGAGATCGAACGGCTTGGGGAGATAGTCATACGCCCCGGCCTCGTTCGCGCGGACCGCG
>JAYRJH010000417.1:0-2580 GCA_041906415.1 Sphingomonas sp.
TCCCGGCTTGCGCGCCGCCGTCCCTTCCGACATCCATCTCGACGTGGCGAGCGACCGCACGCTCACCATCCGCGCCTCGCTGCGCGAGGTGGAGATCACGCTGATGATCTCCACGCTCCTCGTGGTGCTGGTGGTCAGCCTGTTCCTGCGAAGCTGGCGCGCGACGCTGATCCCGGCGGCGGCGGTCATCACCTCGCTGCTAGGCACCGTGGGGGTGATGTATCTGGCGGGGTTCAGCCTCGACAATCTCTCGCTGATGGCGCTGACGGTGGCGACCGGCTTCGTCGTCGACGACGCGATCGTGGTGGTGGAGAATATCAGCCGCCATGTGGAGCAGGGGATGAAGCCGTTCCACGCCGCGCTGGCCGGCGCGCGGGAAGTGGGCTTCACCGTTCTTTCCATATCGCTCAGCCTGATCGCGGTGTTCGTGCCGCTGATCTTCATGGGCGGGCTGGTCGGCCGCCTGTTCCGCGAATTCGCGCTCACCATGTCGATCGCGGTGCTCATCAGCCTGCTCGTCTCGCTCACCACCACGCCGATGCTCGCCTCGCGGATGCTGCGCAACGAGGAGAGCGAGGGGCGGGTCATGCGCTGGGCGCGGCGCGGGTTCGACTGGGCGCAGGATCGCTACACCGGCGCGCTGGACTGGGCGCTCGCCAATCGCGGCGCGGTGCTGTTCCTGCTCGTCGGCACGGTGGTGCTCAACATCTACCTGATCGCCGTAGCGCCCAAGGGTTTCTTCCCGCAGCAGGATACCGGCGGCCTGATGGGCGGCCTGCGCGCGGACCAGAGCATCTCCTTCACCGACATGCAGGACAAGCTCACCCGCATCACCCATATCGTGAAGAGCGACCCGGCGGTGGCGACGGTGGTGGCCTTCACCGGCGGCAGCCGGGCAGGCGGCGGCTTCATGTTCGCGACGCTCAAGCCCCGCAACCAGCGCCCGCCGGTGCAGGACGTGATCGCGCGGCTCCGCCCGAAGCTGGCGAAGGTGAGCGGGGTCAGCCTGTTCCTCAATCCGGTGCAGGACCTGATGGTGGGCGGACGGCAGACCAACAGCACCTATCAATATGTGCTGAAGGCCGACGATCCGGACGTGCTGAAGGCCGCCGGGCAGAAGCTGGTCGATGCGCTGAAGCAGCATTCGGACCTCATCACCGATGTCGATATCGACCAGCAGGACGCGGGCGCGGACGCCTTCGTAGAGGTGGACCGCGACGCCGCCGCGCGGCTGGGCGTGACGATGCAGGCGGTGGACGCCACGCTCTACGACGCCTTCGGCCAAAGGCAGGTGGCGAACATCTATTCCGGGCTGAACCAATATCACGTCATCATGGAAGCGGCGCGCCAGTTCAACGGATCGCCGGGCTCGCTCGCCAACATCTACCTGCCGCTCAACCCGCCGGCGAACAACATGACGAACGGCATCACCAGGCCGGACACGGCCGCCACCGTCGCCGCCGCCAGCGCCGCGAGCGGGCCTTCCGCCACCACCGGCGGCACGGCGGCGGGGGGATCGGCGACGGCGTCCGGCAGCGCGGTGAGCACCACGGCGCGCACGATGACGCCGCTCTCCGCCTTCGCGCGCTGGTCCACCGGATCGACCAATGCGGCCGTCAGCCATTCGGACGGCGAGCCTTCCGCCACCGTGTCGTTCAACCTGCCGCAGGGCGTGTCGCTGGGGCAGGCGGCGCAGCTTATCGCGCAGGTGCAGGCTGGCCTCGCCCTGCCCGCCACCGTCCATGGCGAGTTCGGCGGCACCGCCCGCGTCTTCGCGCAATCGACCGGATCGATGCCGCTGCTGATCGTCGCGGCGCTGCTGGCGATCTACATCGTGCTCGGCATTCTCTACGAAAGCGCGATTCATCCGCTGACGGCGCTTTCCACCATCCCCTCCGCCGGCGTGGGCGCGATGATCGCGCTGATCGCCACCGGCGGCCAGTTCGACGTGATCGCGATGATCGGCATCATCCTGCTGATCGGCATCGTGAAGAAGAACGCGATCATGATTATCGATTTCGCGCTGGAGGCGGAGCGGGGCAGCGGCCTCTCCCCCGTCGCGGCGGTGCGCGAGGCGTGCCTGCTGCGCTTCCGCCCGATCATGATGACCACGATGGCGGCCGCGCTCGGTGCGCTGCCGCTTGCGATCGGCTTCGGCGACGGCGCGGAATTGCGCCGTCCGCTGGGCATCGCGATCTTCGGCGGGCTGGTGGCGAGCCAGCTCATCACCCTTCTGACCACCCCGGTCGTCTATCTCGCGCTCGATCGCTTCCGTCGCCGCCACGGCGCGCAGGAGCGCGCGCTGGCGCGCCACGGCGATCTGCCGCTTGTTCCCGGAGCCTCCGCATGAAGCGCGTCCTGCCTTTCGCCGCCGTCCTGCTGCTCGCCGGATGCAACATGGCGCCGCATTACCGGCCGCCGACGACCGTCTCGATCCCGCCCTCGTTCAAGGAAGCGCCCGGCTGGGGCGTCGCGGCGCCCGGCGACGCGCTGGCGCGGGGCGAATGGTGGGCCTTGTTCGACGATCCCGCGCTCGACGCGCTGGAGCGCAAGGTGGTGGTGACGAACCAGAACGTCGCC
>JAYRJH010000418.1:0-2580 GCA_041906415.1 Sphingomonas sp.
CTTGGTGCGCAGCCAGTCCAGCGCGGCTTCCATGTCGCCGCCGGTCTCGCTGAGCGCCTTCTTGCAATCCATCATGCCCGCGCCGCTCTTCTCGCGCAGGTCCTTGACCATCGAAGCCGTGATGTCGGCCATTTTCCTAGTCCTTCAATTGATGCTGGCAATTGATGCCGGTCGAATATGGGTGCGGGCGGGGCAGCGCCAATATGCCCTGCCCCGCCCGCATGACATTTCAGCGACGGTCAGGCGTCGATCTGGCGCTCGGCCTCGACGGCCGCTTCGGCGGTTTCCGGCGCTAGCGCTTCCTCGGCGACCGGCTCGGCCATCGCGCCGAGGTCCGCGCCGCCGCGGCGCTGCTGCTCCTGGTTGCCGCGGGTCGCGGCGATCGCCACCGCCTCGCAATACAGGCGGATCGCGCGGCTCGCGTCGTCGTTCGCGGGCACCGGGAAGGCGATGCCGTCCGGCGACACGTTCGAATCGAGGATCGCGACGACCGGGATGCCGAGCGTGTTGGCTTCCTTGATCGCCAGCTCTTCCTTGTTGGCGTCGATCACGAACATCACGTCGGGAATGCCGCCCATGTCGCGGATGCCGCCGAGCGACAGTTCGAGCTTGTCGCGCTCGCGGGTGAGCTGGAGCACTTCCTTCTTGGTGAGGCCCGCGGTGTTGCCGGCGAGCTGCTCCTCAAGGCTCTTGAGGCGCTTGATCGAGTTGGAGATCGTCTTCCAGTTGGTGAGCATGCCGCCCAGCCAGCGGTGGTTGACGAAATGCTGGCCCGCGCGGCGCGCGGCGTCGGCGATCGGCTCCTGCGCCTGGCGCTTGGTGCCGACGAACAGCACCTTGCCGCCCGCGGCGACGGTGGACGAGACGAATTCGAGCGCGCGCGCGAACAGCGGCACGGTCTGCGACAGATCGATGATGTGGACGCCGTTGCGCTCGCCGAAGATGTAGGGCTTCATCTTCGGGTTCCAGCGGTGGGTCTGGTGGCCGAAGTGCGCGCCGGTCTCGATGAGCTGCTGCATGGAGACGACAGGTGCCGCCATGGGGTGTTTTCCTTTCCGGTTAAGCCTCTGGGAAGCGAGAATGACGACCGGCTTGAAGCCGGCGCACCGGGTTGATGCTTCCCATGCGGGGTTGAAGGCCGCGCCGTTAGCGGAAGCGCGGACAAAATGCAATCGCCTAGGATGGAGGCGCGGAACGCATCGATTCCCCCGTTCGTTCGCAACGACAAGGAGAGGTGGCGGCAGCCCTCTCCCCTTCCGCGGGCCGTCACGCTTGACAGGATGGAACATTGGTGGAACAAGACGCGGAACAGATCACGAACTTGCTGGCGATCGGGCTTTGCCGCAGCCGGCACAGGAGACGAAGATGACGATGATGCTGGCAATCGCGATTCTCGGTGGCGGCTTCTGTCTGGCGGCTTATGCGATCATCGCGAGCGTCCTGCCCAATATCGACCGGATCGGCGCCGCGCTGGCCGGGCGGCCCCTGCATCCCCTTCCCGCCGTTCCGCCCATGGCGACAGCGCGGCGGACGGCGATCAGGCGACCGGCGACTGGTGTTGCGGCTGCACGGCCGCCGCTATGCGCTGCCGCCTGACACGGGCATAGCTCGCGATGCTGAACGGTATGGTGAGCAGGTAGACGACGCAAAGCGCGCTGGCGCTGTGCCATGGCGCGGAGACGGCCGCCGCTCCGAAGATCACCACCACCGCCAGGGCTTCGAACCGGATGTTGCGGCGCAGGCGCAGCGAACCCCAGGAGTAAGTGGCGAGGCTGGAGACCATCAGCAACGCCACCAGCGCCGTCCAGGGCGCGACGACATAGGGGGAGCGCAGCACCGGCTCCCCGCTCCAGAACCACAGGAACATCGGCAGTAGCGCCAGCCCGGCGCCCGCAGGCGCGGGGACGCCGGTGAGGAAACCGGCGGATTTATGCGGCTGTTCCGTCACGTCGATATTGGCGTTGAACCGCGCGAGGCGCAGCGCGCAGAACACCGCGAGCATCAGCGCCGCCGTCCAGCCGAAGCGCGGCAAGGCGGAGAGCGACCAGAGATAGAGGATCAGCGCGGGCGACACGCCGAAGGAGATGGCGTCCGCCAGCGAATCGAGCTCCGCTCCGAACCGGCTCTGCCCGCGCAGCATCCGCGCGATCCGCCCGTCCAGCCCGTCCAGCACGCCGGCGAGCAGGATCATCGCCACGGCAAGCTCCCACCAGCCGGCGATGGCGAAGCGTATCCCCGACAGGCCGGAACACAGGCCAAGCGCGGTGACGGCATTGGGCAGCACCGCGCGAAGCGGCAGCCCGACGACATGGCCGGGGCGCCGGCTCACCGCGCGCCCTCTGTCCCGCCGCAGGTCATTGCGCAGTCCCGCTCACGGGCTGCGCGCCGAAGCGGCCGATCACCGTCTCGCCCGCGACGGAGCGCTGGCCCAGCGCCACCTGCGGCGCGCAGCCCTCCGGCAGGAACACGTCGACGCGGCTGCCGAAGCGGATTAGCCCCACGCGCTGCCCGACCGCGACGATATCGCCTACCTTGGCGAAGCCCACGATGCGCCGCGCGACCAGCCCGGCGATCTGGGGG